>CAMLNJ010000228.1 GCA_946481225.1 uncultured Verrucomicrobiota bacterium
TTCTTGCGGCCAATCTCCGCCGCCCATGCGCCAGCCTCCTCTCGTCGAGCAACTCCCCGCGTCCCCCGCGCTCGACCCTGCCCGGCTCTGGCCCGCCTTCGCCGCCCGCCCCGGCTGCGCCTTCCTCGACACCGCCCTGCCCGGCCCGCGCGCCCGCTTCAGCATCCTCGCCTGCGAACCGAAACAAATCGTGCGCGCCTCCGCGAACGGCGCCGACACCCTCGATTTTCTCCGAGACCACCTCGCCGCCCGCGCCTGCGCGCCGGTCCCCGGCCTGCCCTTCGTCGGCGGCGCCATCGGCTGGCTCGGCTACGAGGCGGGCGCCGCGCAGGACCGCGTGTATTCGCAAAACCCCGACGCCGCGCCGCGCCTGCCCGCCCTCGCCTTCGGCATCTACGACGAGGCGCTGATCTTCGACCACGGCACCGGCCTCGCCACCCTCGTCGCCGCCGATTCGGCCGGCCTCGCCCGCCTCCGGACCCTGCTCCCTGCTCCAGGCTCCTCGCTCCCTGCTCCTCTTCCCGCCTGCACGGTCGGCCCGCTCCGCCCCGATCTCGACCGCGCCGCCTACGCCGAGGCCATCCGCCGCATCCGCGACTACATCGCCGCGGGCGACGTTTATCAGGTCAACTTCACCCAACGCTTCACCGCGCCCTTCTCCGGCTCCGCCGCCGCGCTCCACGCCCGCCTCCGCGATCTCAGCCCAGCCCCGCACGCCGCCTACCTCGATTTCGGCGACCACCAGATCGTCTCCAGCACCCCCGAGCGCCTGCTCCGCGTCTCCGGCCGCCGCCTCGAAACGCGCCCGATCAAGGGCACCATCGCCCGCCTAGCCGATCCCGCCGCCGACGCCGCCCACCGCGCCCGCCTCCTCGCCAGCGCCAAGGACCACGCCGAGCTCCTCATGATCGTCGACCTCGCCCGCAACGACCTCGGCCGCGTCGCCGCGCCCGGCACCGTTCGCGTCGAGGCCCGCCACGACCTCGAGACCTACGCCACCGTCCACCACCTCGTCGCCACCGTCTCCGCCGAACTCGCGCCCGGCCTCGACCGCTTCGACGCCCTCCGCGCGCTCCACCCCGGCGGCAGCATCACCGGCGCGCCCAAGATCCGCGCCATGCAGATCGTCTCCGAGCTCGAACCCGTCCCGCGCCACGCCTACACCGGCGCCCTCGGCTACCTCGGCTATGACGGCGACGCCGACCTCGCCATCGCCATCCGCACCATCACCTGCGCCGACGGACTCGCCACCTACCACGTCGGCGGCGGCATCACCTGGGACAGCGACGCCGGCTCCGAATACGAGGAAACCCTCCACAAAGGCCGCGCCATGCGGCAGGCGCTCTCCTCCTGATCTTTCCGTTCGCTTAATCGTTCTCCTCCGCCCTCGCCATGTCTCTCGCCCCCCAAGTCCTTCTCGACGGCCAACTCCTCCCCGCCGCCCAGGCAAAAGTCTCCGCCCTCTCCGATGGCTTCCAATTCGGCCTCGGCGCCTTCGAGACGATCCGCACCCGAGACGGCCGCCCGCTCCTTTTCACCGCCCACCACGCCCGGCTCTCCGCCTCCTGCGCCGCGCTCGGACTCGAGGCCCCGCCGCCCCCCGAGGAACTCGCCACCCGCGTCACCCGCCTCCTCGCCGCCGTCCGCATGCCCGCCGCCGCGGTGAAAATCGTCCGCTACAAGGAACTCGCGCGCACCGCCGAGCTCATCACCGCCCGCGCCCTGCCGTATTCGGCTCCTGACTACCTGCGCGGCTTCAAGCTCATGACCTTTCGCCAAGGCGAACGCGACGGCCGCATCACCGGACACAAGACCCTCAACTACCTCGAAAACCTCCTCGCCCGCCAGGCGGCGAAAGCGGCCGGCGCCGACGAGGCGCTCTTCGTCACGCCATCCGGCCAGGTTCTCGAAGGCGCCGCCAGCAGCCTCTTCATCGTGAAGGACGGCCACGCCTACACGCCGCCCCTCGCCGCCGGCATCCTCCCCGGCGTCGCCCGCTCCCGCGTTCTCCAGCTCATCGGCCCCGAACGCGCCCGTGAAAAGCCGCTCACCCTCGACGAGGTCCGCGCCGCCCAGGAATGCTTCATCACCAACGCCCTCATGCAGGTGATGCCCGTCTGCGCGCTCGACGACCACAAGTTCCCCGCCCACTCCCCCGAGACCAGCGCCGTCCGCCAACGCTTCGTCAACGCGCCCGAATAAACCGGAATCGATCTGCGATCCGGCTCGATTCGTTATTGATATTCCGCGGCGCGTTTCCTTGGTGACACGCGTGCGCATCGCACTCTTTCCCCTTCACGGGTTTCACGTCTCCATTCTCGCAGCGGTGGTCTTCCAAATCGCCGCTTTCTCCACGCTCTCGGCCGAGACGATTCCACCGGTTCCACAGAACCATTTCAACGACTACGCCAACGTCGTCTCCGACTCGGTCGAGCGCCAGCTCAACGAGCGCCTCGCCGCTTTCGAGCGCGGCACCTCCAACCAGGTGGTCGTCGCGGTCTTCGCGCGGATGGACTCCTCAGCCCCCGTGCGCGACTACACCCTCCGCATTGCCCAGGCATGGGGCGTCGGCCGCAAGGATCGCGACAACGGCGTCGTGCTCTTCGCCTTCATGCAGGAGCGGCAGCTCTACCTCCAGGTCGGCGTCGGCCTCGAGCCGCGCATCCCCGACTCGCTCGCGCAGCGCATCATCAATCAAGACATCGTGCCGCGTTTCCGCGCCCGCGACATCGACGGCGGCCTGCGCTCCGGCGTGGATGCGATCCTCTCCGCGATCCGCGCCGAGCCCGCCGCCACCCGCCGGGTTGGCGCGCCCGTCGCGCATTCAGCCGCACATCCAGTCTCCACGCCTGTGGAGCATCCAGTTGCTCACGACATTCCTGTGGAGGCCCCCGCCACCCCGCCAGCCCCACCGGTATCCGAGCCCCACACCCGATCCATTCCCTCGTCACCCGCCGTTTATCGTTCCTCTGGCGATCACGGCGGAGGACTGTTTTTCGGTTTTTTCCTGCTCGTGATCATCGTCGCGGTGGTCCGGCTTCTCAGCGGCCTCGCGGGTAGCAACATCGGTGACGTCATCCCAGGCAACGACGACGAGGACCTCGACTACGATTCCTCGGGCCCCCGCCGCTCAACCGTGTTCAGCCGGCGCACGAGCACTTGGGATCACCGGCCTCGCTTCGGCGGCTTCGGCGGGTCCGGCGGGTCCGGCAGCCGCGCCTCCGGAGGCGGTTCGTTCTCCCGAGGAGGCGGCAGCTTCCGCGGCGGCGGCGCGGGAGGAGGATGGTAATCATGAAAAACGACTCCTCCGGCATTCCCCTCGAAATCGATTTCGACCGCGTGCAAACCGCGGTCTCCGCCGCCGAACTCCGCACCTCGGGTGAGCTTCGCGTCGTCGTCTCTCGCTCCGCGGCGCCCGACCCCGTCGCAAACGCCCGACGCGAATTCGACCGCCTCGGCATGGCCGGAACCGACGCCCGCAACGGCGTGCTCATCTTCCTCGCGCCTCGCAGCCGCACCTTCGCGATCATCGGCGACGAAGCCATCCACGCGCATTGCGGCGAGTCCTTCTGGCGCGAGGTCGCCTCCGCCATGGAAACTGAATTCCGGCGCGGCGACTTCACCGCCGGCCTCGTCCTCGGCCTCGAACGCGCCGGCGCCCTGCTCGCCACGCACTTCCCGCGTCGGCCCGCCGACCAAAACGAACTTCCCGACCGCGTGGAGGTCGTCTAACCGCGTTCCCGACGCTTCCGCGCGCCCCCGCCATAGCGCGGCCAGTTCACCCGCGGCACCTCCGACACGCTGTCCGGCGGCGGCACGCCCTCCGGCTCCGGCCCGAGTCCGAGCCGATGGGCCAGCTTCATCGCGTCGTAGGGCGCCTGCACCTTCACGTCGTTGTCGAAGTAGACAAACACATCGCGCCCCTTCGCCGCCCTCTTCGCCGCCTGCCCGACGCGTCGCGCGTCCTTGACCTCGCCGCCCTTTCGCCACGCGTCGATCCGCCGCGCCCAATCCGCCAGCGCCTCGTCGCTGTAGCCCGACGCATACAACTCCTCGTCCCCGTGCAACCGCACGTAGACGAAGTCCGCTGTCACGTCCTCCATCAGCGGCCACTTCCCGGCCGTGTCCGCCACCACCAGCCCGATCCGGTGCCGCCGCAGCTGCGCGACAAACTCCTCCGTCTCGAACGACCGATGCCGGATCTCCACCGCATGCCGCAACCGCCGCGACCGGTCGATCTCCAGCCACGGCTCCGCCTTCAGATGCTCGTCGTGCCGCGCCGCCAGATCCGCCGCCTCCGCCGTCGTGCGCGGCAGCTGCTCGAAAAACGCCTCCATCTTCTTCGCGTCATACTTAAACGACGGTGGAAACTGCCACAAAATCGGCCCGAATTTCGGCCCCAGCCGCAGCACGCCCGACGCGAAGAAATTCGCCAGCGGCGTCTCGATCTCCCGAAGCCGCTTGATGTGCGTGATGAAACGCGGCGCCTTCACCGAAAACTGAAAATGCGTCGGCGTCGCCTCGCCCCACGCCCCGTAGCTCGCCGGCCGCTGCAACGAATAAAACGACCCGTTGATCTCGATCGTCGGAAACACGCTCGACGCATAGGCCAGCTCATTCCGCTGCGGCAGCCCCTTCGGATAAAACACTCCCCGCCACGGCGCATAGCGCCAACCCGAGATCCCGATGTTGATCGATGCCATGAGCGTTCCTCGCATTGAGCGTCCAGCCTTGCCGCCTCGCATTCCAGCCTTGCCGCCTCGCATGCTAGCCGCTTCCGCCCGCCGCCCCATCCGGTCCGCTCTCGTCTTAACCCCAGGAAAACTCCGCCCTTCCGCCGCCACCGAACCGATCGATTGGCCGCGATAGAACGCAAAGTTCGACGAGCGCAAGGTGCGCTCCAGGCGCCTATAGGCGCGCGGGAAAGCATCATAGGCACAGGTGGATCTTTGCGTTCTTTTGCGGCCAATAACTCCGTTCCGCCCGCCCTCGGCCTCGCGTTCCATCACTTTGGGCCTTTGCTCCGCCCATGCCTCCGCCCGACGCCCTCGCCCGTTTCCAAACGCTGCTCCACGACGCCCTCGCGCAAAACGCCCTCGTGAAGCTCACGCTCGGCAAACCCCGCGCCGGCGCGCCCGATCCCACCCTGCGCAACGTCTTCGCTCGCCCCGTCGTCCTCAAGGCCGGTCCGCAGCTCTCCCTCCTCTATCGCCACGCCACGCGCGATATCACGAAAAACCTCCAGCCCGCCGAAGCGGAGTCCGCGCTCCTCCGCCTCCTCGCCGAGTCCTTCCTCGACGCCCACCTCTTCACCCCGCTCCAGACCGCGCAACTCGAGCAATCCGCCGACGCCGCCTGCCCCGCGCGCCTTCGCGTCAAAACCGCCGACAGCGCCCCGCCCATCGCCGCCCCCGCCCACGACCGCGCCAAGACCCGCCTCATCGCCCCCGACGCCCCCTGGCTCCGCGCCCTCGGCGTCACCAACGACCGCGGCCAACCGCGCGAAGGCATGGCGCACAAATTCCGCCAGATCGAAAAATTCGCCGAGCTCCTCCAGTCCCTCCTCGCCGAATCCGGCCTCCTCCCCGGGAACGCCGAGCTCCAGCTCGGCACCTCCGCCTCTTCGTCCGGCTCCCCGCCCCCTGCTCCCGGCTCCCCGCTCATCCGCCTCGCCGACATGGGCGCCGGCAAAGGCTACCTCACCTTCGCCCTCGCGGACCTCCTCGGCGCCCGCGCCGA
>CAMLNJ010000229.1 GCA_946481225.1 uncultured Verrucomicrobiota bacterium
TGGGCATCATGTATTATTTCGTGCCGAAGGCGGCCGAACGTCCGGTCTACAGCTATCGCCTTTCGGTCATCCATTTCTGGTCCCTCGTCTTCGTCTACATCTGGGCCGGCCCGCACCATCTCCTGAACACCGCGCTGCCTAACTGGCTGCAGGTTCTCGGCATGACGTTCTCGCTCATGCTCTGGGCGCCCTCCTGGGGCGGCATGCTCAACGGTCTCCTCACCCTCCGCGGCGCCTGGCACAAGCTCCGCACCGACCCCGTCCTCAAGTTCTTCGCCGCCGCCGTCACCTTCTACGGCATGGCCACCTTCGAGGGACCGCTCCTCTCGATCAAGGCCGTCAACGCCCTCGGCCACTACACCGACTGGATCATCGGTCACGTCCACGCCGGCGCCCTCGGCTGGAACGGATTCATGGCCGCCGGCATGATCTACTGGCTGCTTCCGCGCCTTTGGAACAAGCCCCTCCACTCCGTCTCGCTCGCCAACACCCATTTCTGGCTCGGGACCGTCGGCATCCTTCTCTACGTGGCCGCCATGTGGACCTCGGGCATCACCCAGGGCCTCATGCTCAACGCCACCACCGAGGGCGGCAGCGTCCTGGCGTATTCAAACTTCTTGGACACGCTCAACGCCATCCGCCCGATGATGCTCTTCCGCATCGTCGGCGGCGGCCTCTACCTCGTCGGATGGCTGCTCCTCGCCTACAACGTCTGGAAGACCCTCGCCGGCGCCAAGGCCGTCGACGGCTCCGCGCAGGTCCTTGTCGACGACACGCCCGTCGCCCGCGTGGGCGCCGTCGGCACCTTCGTCAACCCGCCCGTGGTCTTCTCCGTCCTCGGCACGCTCTTCGCCTGCGCCTGGATGTTCGGCGGCGACGTGCTCCGGCTCCTCGGCCTCTTCGGCACCATCGCGAGCGTGATCCTCGCCTGGCTGCACTTCGAGGCCAAGAGCCGCGGCTGGGCCGACTGGTATGACCGCCTTCTCCTCAACGCCGCGCCCTTCACCGTCCTTACATTCATCGCCGTCGCCGCCGGCGGCATGATCCAGATCATCCCGACCGTCATCGTCCAGCGCGCGCAGAACGTCGAGGACCGCATCCAGGTTCCCTATACGCCGCTCGAGCTCGCCGGCCGCGACATCTACGTCCGCGAGGGTTGCTACAACTGCCACTCGCAGATGATCCGCACGCTCGTCCCCGACGTGCTCCGCTACGGCGACTACTCCCGCCTCGGCGAGTCGATCTACGACCATCCCTACCAGTGGGGCAGCCGCCGCATCGGCCCGGACCTCGCCCGCGTCGGCGCCAAGTATCCGGATTCCTGGCACTACCAGCACATGATGAACCCGCGCCAGGTCTCCCTCGGCTCCAACATGCCCAACTACCCTTGGCTCTTCACCGGCAAGACCGACGTGGCCGCCTTGCCCTCGAAGCTCTCCGTCATGCGCACGCTGGGCGTGCCCTATCCGGAGCAGACGCCCGGGGAGATCGCCGCCGCCGTCGAGGCCCAGGGCAAGGAGATCACCGCCCGCCTCAAGCAGGACGGACTGCTCACCGCTCCCGACCGCGAGATCGTGGCCCTCATCGCCTACCTCCAAAAGCTCGGCAAGAGCGAGGCCGTCACCAAGGCCGTCGCCTCCGCAAAGTGAGGCTCGGCTCCCTGCTCCTAGCTCCAAGCTCCCCGCTCTTATGTTCCGTCGCCTCGTTCTCGAACACTGGATGGCCGTCTTCACCCTGACGGCCTTCGCCACCGCGCTCTCGGTTTACCTCAGCATCGCCTGGCGCGCCCTGCGCATGGCGCCCGTGCAACGCGAGCGCTTCGCCCGCCTGCCCCTCGAAGACTGACCGGCTTCTCTTTCCGTCCTCCGGCTCCCCGCTCCTAGCTCCACGCTCCTCGCTCCAATGTCCTCCCACGCTCCCCAGCCTCCGCAAAAGCCCGGCGAAGACCCGATCCGCCCGCACGTCTTCGACGGCATCGCCGAATACGACAAGCGCCTGCCCAACTGGTGGCTCATGACGCTCTACGCCAGCATCGCGTTCGCCATCGTTTATTGGATGATGACGCAGCACTTCCGGCACGAGGACGACGGCAAGCGCGTCGCCCAGACCGTGCAGGATCTGCGCGCCGCCAAGCTCGCCGAGGCCGGCGCCTTCGACGACGCCACGCTGTGGACGATGAGCCGCGCCGACGCGATCGTCGTGGCCGGCGAGGCCACCTACAAGACCACCTGTCTCTCCTGTCACGGAGACAAGCTCCAAGGCGGCATCGGAGCCAATCTCTCCGACGCGGCGTGGATACACGGCGGCAAGCCGACCGAGGTCATGAAGACCGTCACCGACGGCGTGCTCGTGAAGGGCATGCCCGCCTGGGGGCCCGTGCTCGGCCCGAAGAAAACCGCGGAGGTCGTCGCCTTCATCCTCAGCAAGCACCCCGCGCCGTGAAGGTGGGCGGGCGCGTCCCTGCGCCCGCCGCTCGCTTAGCAGCCACGGGCGGAGGGACCCGCCCGTTCACCCACTCAGACAGCCATTTCGATGCCCGCTCCCGCTACGCCGCCCGTCCGCCGTCCCAACCGCGATTCCGTCACCACGATCCGTGATGACGGTTCGCGCCGCTTTCTCCATCCGGCGGACGTCCGCGGGTTCTGGACCCGCGCCCGCCGGGGCTCCGCCGCGCTCTTGATCGCGACCTACCTGCTTCTGCCCTGGATACCGGTCGGCGGCCATCCGGCCGTGTTTCTCGATATCGCCGGCCGGCGCTTCCATCTCTTCGGCTTCACCTTGGCGTTTCAGGACGCGTGGCTGCTTTTCTTCGGCATCACGGGCCTCGGCTTCGGATTGTTTTTCATCACCGCCCTGCTCGGTCGCGTCTGGTGCGGCTGGGCCTGCCCGCAGACCGTTTTCCTGGATCACGTTTTCCGCCGCGTGGAGCGCTGGCTCGAAGGCGACGCCGTCGCGCGCCGGAAACTCGACGCCGCGCCGTGGTCCGCCGTGAAGGTCGCGCGTCGCGGATTCAAGCAGGCCGTCTTTCTCCTGTTCTCGGCCGTCATCACCCACCTTTTCCTCGCCTACTTCGTGTCGCTGCCGGAGTTGTGGCGCATGATGCACCAGGCCCCCGGCGAGCACTGGAGCGCCTTTCTCTTCGTCGCGATCGCGACGGGCCTCCTTTATTTCAACTTCGCCTGGTTCCGGGAGCAGCTCTGCCTCGTGATCTGCCCCTACGGCCGTCTGCAGTCCGTGCTGATCGACGACCATTCGCTGGTGATCGGCTACGACGCCAAGCGTGGCGAGCCGCGTGGGAGAATCGGCGTCCCCGACGCCGGCGCCTGCGTCGATTGCAACCGTTGCGTGCAGGTCTGCCCGGTGGGCATCGACATCCGCCAAGGCCTGCAGATCGAGTGCATCTCCTGCACGGCCTGCATCGACGCGTGCGACGAGGTGATGACGAAGGTGAAACGCCCCCCCGGCCTCATCCGCTACGACTCCACCGCCGCGTTCAACGGGGGCCGCACCCGCTGGATTCGCCCGCGCCTCTGGCTCTACGGGATCCTGCTCGCCGCCGGCGCCTTTGCCGCCACCTGGGCCTTCTCGACCGTGCGCCCGGCGTCGCTTGGCGTCACCCGGCTCGGAGGCGCGCCCTACTTTGTCGACGCGACCACCGTGCGCAACCAGTTCCTCGTGCGGCTCGTGAACAAGCGCGACGAGCCCGTCTCCTTCCGCGTCGTCGCCGAGGGCGATGGCCTCAAGCAGGTCGGCTTCGAGGAGAGCGTGACGCTCGCCCCGCTCGCCGAGGAGGTGCGCCCGCTGATCGTCAGCGTGCCGCGCGCCGGCTACTCCGGCCCCTTCCACTTCGTCGTGCTGGCCCGCCCCGACGACGGCGGTTACGAGTTGCGCCGCAAGGCCGAGTTTACCGGGCCCGACGCCGAGCTGTTGCGGGAGGACACCAAATGAAGTCCTCGGGCTGGCTCTGGGGCGGTGTGGCCGTGCTTTTTCTCCTCATGGCCTGCGCCTGGACCGCGATGTTCTTTTTCGCCGGCCGCGCGGGGGTGGAGAGCGTGCCGCTCGTTTCACCAGGCGGGACCGCCCGGTCGGATGCACCGGAGGCAAGGCGCTGATGGAACTCGCGGCGGTCAACACTCCGGCGGCGGCCTTTGTCGCGGGTCTCGTGACCAGCCTGCACTGCGCCGGCATGTGCGGGCCCCTGGCGTGTTTGCTCGCGCCCGCGAAAGGCGAGCGCGTCGACGCGGCGGTGGTGCATAGCGCCTACCACGGATCGCGACTCGCGGCTTATGGACTTCTTGGAGCGGTGGCGGGCGCGGCGGGCGCGGCGCCCGCGGCGTTCTTGAACGCGCCGATCGTGCGGGCGCTGCCTTGGGTGATGGTGGTCTATTTCGTGTTCGTGGCCTTCAAGCTCGGCCACCGTCTGCCGCGGCTCGCCTTGCTCGGGCGTGTGCAGCTCGCGGTGCGCGGCTGGGCGCGCGGACGACCCGCGACCCAGGTGGCGGCGGCGATGGGGGCGGCGACGCCGTTGCTGCCCTGCGGCCCGTTGTATTTTCTGATCGCGATGGCGGGCTTCGCCGGCTCGGCGGCGCGCGGGGCGGAGCTGCTTCTCGCCTTCGGAATGGGAACGGTGCCTCTGCTGTGGCTGGCGCAGGCGAACGTCGGTTGGCTGCGAGCGCGGCTGACGCCGCCGGCGCTTGGCCGCGCTCGCACGGGCTTGGCGCTGGCGGCCGCGGTCGTGATGGTTTGGCGGCTACGTGGCGACCTCGGCTATGCCGGGCCAAACTTGGAGAATTGGATATGTCACTAGAATTGGAGAGCGTCGAATCGGGAGCAGGATGCTCCCGCTACTCTGTCAAGGCGCCGCTTCGCTGCGCGCACTGCGGCGCGCCGACGGCGGCGGGCGAGGAGTATTGCTGCGGGGGCTGCGCCTTCGTGAGCCGGCTGATTCGCGACGAGGGGCTGGAGACGTTTTACGCGCTGAAGGACAAGGTCATCCCGCCTGCCGACGGGGCGCTGGAGACGGCCCGCGATTTCGCCTGGATCGTCGAGGCGGCGAACGCGGCCGAGGCGACGGCGAAGACGAATGGCCGCGCGGCGGAGCTGGAGGTGGCGGCGCAAGGGATGTCCTGCGCGGCCTGCGGCTGGTTGATCGAGCGGCTCTACAAACGTCGGGCGGGCGCGGGTGAGATCGAGGCCTCGGCGGAGACGGGACGTCTGCGTCTGCGCTGGGCGCCGGAGGATGGTTTCGACGCGGCGGAGTTTGCGCGGGAGTTGCAGCGCTTCGGTTATCTGGTCGGGCCCGCGGATGCGGGTCCGGCTCATGCGGAGGAATCGGAAAGCCGCGGGTTGGCGCGCAAGGCGGGGCTGGCGGGTGCGCTGGCGATGAACGCGATGATGGCGGCGCTGCCTTATTATTTCGGGATGGCGGCGGATTTTGAATACGCTCGGCTCTTCGAGGCGGCCGGTTTTCTTTTCGCGACGCTGAGCGTGCTGGCCTGCGGGACGTATTTTCTCGGGAAGGCGGTGGCGGCGTTGCGCGCGCGCATGCTGCACCTCGATCTGCCGATCGCGCTGGGGATCGTCGGCGCCTACCTCGGGTCGGCGTGGGGTTGGCTGACGGCGAATCCGGAGTGCCAGTATTTCGACTTTGTGACGGGCTTTATCGCGCTGATGTTGACCGGCCGTTGGGCGCAGGTGGCGGCGGTGGAGCGTAACCGGCGCCGGTTGTTGCGCGAGCA
>CAMLNJ010000230.1 GCA_946481225.1 uncultured Verrucomicrobiota bacterium
GCGACGACAGGAGTGTCGTCGGTCCTTATGGGCTGCGCATGTTCTACGACGATGGGAGTGTCCCCGGTCCTCAGGCGCGGCGCTTGGCGAGGTCGGCTTCCATTCGGGCGACGGTGGATTCGGTGAGGGGATACCAGAGGAGGACGATGCCGTTGGCGAGGGCGAGGGCGCCGGGAAGGATGGAATACATGAGGCGGATGCCGAGGAGGGTTTGGGCGGTTTGCGGGGCATTCGCGACGAAGCCGTAGTAGTCGAGGAGCCAGCCGGAAACGCCGCCGCCGATGGTGAGGCCGAGCTTCTGGGCGAACATGGCGGCGGCGAAGGCAAGGCCGGTGGTACGGCGGCCGAAGCGCCATTCGCCGTAGTCGGCGACATCGGTGTAGATGGCCCAGACGAGGGCGGGGGTGGGTCCGGCGAGGAGGTTGCCGAGGGCGTTGACGGCGATCATCGTCCAGTAGGCGTCCGCGGGGATGAAGTAGAAGACGAGGAGGGTGAGGGCATTCAGGAGGGTGAGGGCCATGAGGGAGTTGCGCTTGCCGAAGCGCTTGCCCAGCCAGGAGGTGAAGAAGATGCCGCAGATGAAGGCGATCGCGCCGGAGGTCATGGCGAAGGACATGCGGTCGAGGAACCAGACGTACGGCGTGCCGTCGTCGCCGACGTAGTACTTGAAGAAGTGGGCGGTGACGGCGCCGCGCACGGCGACATTCGAGAGGGTGAGCACGGCGGCGACGACCATGACGACCCAGGGGCGGTTCTTGAAGAGCAGGCCGATGTCCTTGCGGAGGCTGTGGCCGTTTTCATCCTGCGGTTTGATGCGCTCCTTCGTGGTGGCGAAGGTGATGAGGAAGAAGATGACGGCGACGACCGAGAGGATCGCCATGGTGAGCTTGAAGCCGAGCGCCTCGTCATCGCCGCCGAGCTTGCGGACGAGCGGGCGCACGGCGAGGGAGATGAGAAGCATGCCGGAGAAGGCCCCCACGAAGCGGTAGCTGGAGAGCGAGGTGCGCTCGGCGGAAGAGGGGGTCATGACGCCCATGAGGGCGGAGTAGGGGACGTTGATGGCCGTGTAAACGGTCATCAGGAGGAAGTAGGTGAGGTAGGCGTAGATCAGCTTGCCCTGCGGATCGAAGGCGGGATTGGCGAAGGTGAGGTAGCCGATCACGCCGAAGGGGACGGCCATCCAGAGGAGGTAGGGGCGGTACCTGCCCCGGCGGGTATTCGTGCGGTCGGCGAGCGCGCCCATGAGGGGGTCGCTGATGGCATCCCAGAAGCGGGCGACGATGAAGAGGGTGCCGACGGCGGCGGGGGCGAGGCCGAAGACGTCGGTGTAGTAGTAGAGGAGGAAGATGTTGATGAACTGGAAGAAGATGTTCGAGGCGGTGTCGCCGAGGCCGTAGCCGATCTTTTCCTTTACCGGGAGGGTGGTGGTGGGGTGCAAAGGTGAAGGGTGGGTGGTCGGTAAATACTAATCACTAATCACTGATCTTCTAATCATAAATCGAAGTGGCGCTGCGCGCGGGGAAGGAGGGGGAGGCGAACGTCGAACGTCCAAGTTTGAAGGGCGAGGGTCAGGAGAGGAGCCAGGTGGCGGGGATGTCGGCTTGGATCTGGCGGATGCGGTGGGTGCGGCGGATGATGCCGGTGGCGAGGGCGGGCGGGATGAGGTCGCCTTCGAGGGTTTGGCGGGTGCCGTCGTCGAAATGGATGGTGAGGCGGGCGTCGCCGAGGGATTCGCGCGGGCGGTAGGTGACGGGGACGGAGGCGAGGGTGAAGGAGAGGACGCGGCTGCCTTCGCTGTCCTCGGCGGCGAATTCAGCGGCGCGGAGGAGGAGGGGGTGGAAGCGGATGCCGCCCTGGACGAAGCTGACGCCGAGCTCGCCGAGGCGGCAGAGGATGCCTTCCTTGACCTGGCCGGTGAGGCCGGGCTGGCAGGCGCCGGCGTGGGCGGGGCTGTGCGAGTAGGCATCGGCGGGGAAGGCACCGTAGTCGGCGGCGGTCTTGCGGAAGCCGAGGCCGCGCTGGATGCCGTAGTAGGCGGCGGCGAGGCGCGGGGAGAGCGGGTCGTCCGGGGCGATCTTCAGGGCGATCTCCTGTGCCGCGAGCATGAGCTTCGAGACCATGTGCCAGTAGATGCAGCCGAGGCCCTCGTAGGCGAACATCGTGCCGCTGCGGCCGGTGAAGGCGCGGTGGCGGAAGGTGGATTCGTAGAGCGCGCGGATGGCCTGGCGGTCGGCATGGGCCAAGCCGGTCTCCGCGGGGAGGGAGTCGAGGGCGGCGGCGAGCTCGTATTCATTCACGAGCGCGGGGTGGAAGCGGAAGCCGCCGGCGGGGTCCGGCTGGAGGATGCGGTGGTCGCCGTGCTGGAGCATGGCGGAGAGCGCGGGTATGGCGTGCGCGGCGGAGTCATCGAGGCGGTTGAAACCGAGGAAATCCGGGGAGCAGCGGTCGGGATAGAGGAGGTAGCTCTGGTGGCGCTGCGAGAAGAGCGGGCTGCGGGGGAGGGTATCTAACAGATCCGCCGCTTCGGCGGGGTCGAGGAGGCCGGAGCTGAGGATGGAGACCTGGCCTTCGAGCATCTCGGGCAGGCGGCCGAGGTCCATGTGCCGGTGAAGCACGTTGATTTCTAGTATGTTGTAGGAGTGGTAGAGGCCGTCGTCGCGGCGGTTCTGGCGGAGGGTGCAGCGCAGGGCGGCGATGGCGCCGCGGAAGAAATTCAGGAGCGTCTCGCGGGAGAGGGGGACGGCCTTGCCGGGGCCGTGTTGATAGACTTGCTCGCGGTGGCGGGCGGCGGCATGACCGGCGGCGGAGACGAGCGCGAAGCGTCCGGCGGGATCGAGCGGTTCCTCCTGGAGCCAGCGGCGGTTCGCGAAGAGATCGGCGAGGGTTTCGACCAGTTCGGCGAGGTGCGCGGTGATGCCGAAGCGGGCGACGTGATGGGCGGTGACGAGCCTTTGGAGGAACTCCAGGTAACGTAGTAGATAGCCGGCGGTGACGACGGAGAGGCCGCAACCGGCGAGCGCGTTGTTCGCGTCGTTCCACTCGGGGCGCTGGGTATTCATCCACACGCCGCCGCCGGGGACGAGGTTCGCGAGCTTCACGGCGGCGGGAAGCAGCAGCTTCTCCATTAGCGTGACGTGGACGAGGTGGTCCTCGGCATCGCGGAGCAGGAGGCCGTCCGAGCCGATGGCGGCCTTGCGCTGCATCAGCTTCTCGTGGCGGGCGTGGTCGAAGTCCACGCTGTGGCGGGGATCGGCGAGGAGCTCGTCCCAGCCGCGGATGCGGTAGGGGACATCGACATAGACGTGGGTGGCGCGGTTCAGGCCGGTGACGAGGAAGTCGGGGCGGACCTCGGATTGCAGTTCCAACAGCTTGAGGAGGTAGATGATCTGGTGATCGCCCCAGTAGCCGATGGAGGACCAGGGATCGCGGGGGTCGGGGACTTCCCACTCGATGCCGTCCGAGGAGATGCGGTAGGGATTGAAGCCATCGGGCGTGGAGGCGTTCAGGAACTTCGTGATGAAGGCATCGAGGTAGTCGGGGTGGCTCCACGCGAGGGCTTCCCAGTTCTGGAAGATGTCGCGCCAGTTGCCCTCGAAGTACTGGACGGGCTCGCCGGCCTCGTCCTTCACGCGGATGGCGAAGCGGTTCCACGGGCGGCTGGGGTCGCCGTGGCGGCGGCTGAGGACGAGCGGCAGGTATTCGACCGCGAGGCGCTCGAGGTCGGGCTCGGCGAGGGAGCGGACTTCCGCGAGCCAGCGGTCGCGGGGCAGGACCTCGGGCAGGTGGCGGAGCCAGGTACGAGAGGTATCGGAGAGGTGCTTGTTGTGCTTCGCGAGGTAGGCGGCGAAGGCGCGGGCGCGGATATTCGAGCCATCGAGCGGGACGCCGCCGCGCAGGATATTGCTGAGGGTATTGTGGTAATGGTGCAGCGTGGCATCGCGGTCGGCACCGTGCTGGATGCCATCGGCGGCGGCGACATGGGCCCGGAGGCGTTCGCGACCGCGGGCGACATCCGCGGCGACCTCGGCATCGAGGCGGCCGGGGTCTTCGAGCTGCTGGCAGAGGGTGGAAACCTGCGACTGCGATTGCCGTACTTCCGCGACCATCAGCCATTCGGCGGAGCCGCGGGGATCGAGCAGGAGGGGTGTGGCGAGGAAGAACGCGCCGCGGCTGCCGCGGAGGTGGCCGGGCTGGGGCGGTTCGTGGCCGCGGAGGAAGAGGCGGGCATCGCGGCGGGAGAGGTAGCACTTCGCGCCATCGAGCCCGCGGGTCCAGACGGTGGTGGCGAGGAGGCTTTCGAGCGGGATGGCGCGGTCGATGATGCCGGCGGCGAGGCGGTGGACGAGGAGGCGGCCGCCGGCGTGGAGTTCGCTGAGCTTGTAGGCATCCGCGAGGCAACTGAACTGCATTTGCATGCGCTGCCCGACGCCGGCGGGGAGGAGGTTGTCGAGGCCATCGACGAGGCGGAGGCGGAGCGCGTGATCGCCGAGGTTTTCCAGGCGGGCGCGGCGGACGAAGCCGAAGCGTTCGGAGCATTGCCAGCGGTAGGAGAAGCGGAGGCCGAGGATCTCGTGGTCTTCCTCGAAGACGACTTCATCGCCGGTTGCATTTTTTCTCAGCCGGCGTTTGACGCCGGGGGTGGGCAGGGTGGCGGGGCGCATGGGCTCCCAGAGGAAATCGCCGGAGACGATGGCGGTCCAGGGGCCGGTGGTGTTCCAGCGATCGATGATCTTGTCGACGGTGTCGTAGGGGAAGAGGGCGTTGTCGGCGGTGCCGCGGCCGGCGCTGAGGGAGCCGTTGCTGGCGCAGAAGAGCCAGTGGTCATCGGGGCTGACGATGTTGAGGAAGAAGGGCGGCATGTCTTCCATGCCTTCGATGAGGGCGTAGGTTTGGCCGGCTTCCTCGAACCAGCGGTTGGCGGGGAGGAAGGCAGAATCACTAGTCACTAATCTTCTAATCACAAATCAGTCTGCGGCTGCGCCGAGGGGGATGGAGATGAGCTCTGAGCTCTGAGTTCTGAACTCTCGGCTCCGGGCTCTGATGGCTATTTGAGGGCGTCGAATTCGAGGCTCTTGATTTTGGCTTTGGCGGCGTCGGCGGGTTTCCAGAACCAGCCTTTGGTGTCCCAGCATTGGGCGAAGGCGTACTTTTCGGTGATGGCCTTGTAGTCGGCGAGGGCGGCTTTGGCGTCGCCGCGGGCTTCCTTGGATTGGGCGCGGATGAAGTGGCAGGTGCCGACGTCGTTGAGGGCCCAGTAGTCCTTGGCTTTGTCGGCAGGGGCGGCCTCGGTGAGGGAGGCTTGCATTTCGGCGGCCTTGGCGGCGTAGAGTTCGAGGCACTTGGCGACGAAGGCGTCGACGGCGGCGTGGTTGGAGGTGCCGAGGGCGTCCCAGGCTTTGGTGGTGAGGACCTGGGAGGAGAAGTCGCCGAAGTCGGGGGCGGGGGTGGCGGGTTGGGTGGGGGCGGGTTTGGGTTGGGTGTCCTCGGCGGGGGCTTGGAGGGTGACGAGGGTGGTGAGGAGGAGGATGGGTTTGAGCGGGTTCATGGATGGCGATGGCTTTGTTGGTGGGGGAGGATGGCAGGGAGGTGATGGGGTTTCAAGGTGATTGTTGCATGAAATTGCATATTCGGTTTTGGGGAGGTCGGGAGGAAGGAACACGATGCTGGCGCTGGTGCGGGACGGCATCGACATCAACCCCCATTACCGCAAGAT
>CAMLNJ010000231.1 GCA_946481225.1 uncultured Verrucomicrobiota bacterium
TCGCGAAGTCGCTCATGGCCGGCTGCGATTTCTCCGACAAGGAGTTCGAGCAACATATCCCCGCGGCGGTCCGCCAAGGGAAGCTCACCGAAGAACGCCTTAACGACGCCCTCGCCCGCGTCCTCCGCACGCGCTTCCTCCTCGGCGAGTTCGATTCCTTCGAGTCCGGTCCCTACAGCAAGATCTCGCCGGACGTGATCAACAGCGCCGCCCACCGCGCCATCGCGCGCGAAGCCGCCCGCCAGTCCATCGTCCTGCTCCAAAACCGCGACCGGCTCCTCCCGCTCAATCGCGCGAAGATCAAGCGCATCGCCGTGCTCGGTCCGCTGGCCGATCAGCTGATCACCAACAACTACAACGGCGCTCCGCCCGAGACGGCCACGCCGCTCGAGAGCATCCGTGACGGCGCGGGCGCGGGCGTCGAGATTCTGCACTCCGTCGGCGCGCTCGTCGGCGGCAAGGCCGGCGCTTGGGCGAAGGTTTCGGACGAGTCCGGGATCGATGCCAAGATCGCCCTCGCCTCCGCCGTCGCGCTGGCCAAGCAGGCCGACGTCGCCATCGTTTTCGTCGGCACGCACGCCGGCATCGAACAAGAGGGCCGCGACCGCACGACCCTCGGCCTCACCGGCACGCAGGAGGAACTCGTGCTGGCGGTCGCCGCCGCCAACTCCCGCACCATCGTGGTCGAGATGAGCGCCGGCCCGCTCGTCGTGCCGCGGATCAAGGACCGCGTTCCCGCGATGCTCCAGGCCTGGTGGCCCGGCGAGGAGGGCGGCAACGCGATCGCCGACATCCTCTTCGGCGACGCCAACCCCGCCGGCCGTCTGCCGCACACCGTCTACGCCTCCGAGGCGCAGGTGCCTCCGGTCGACGAATACGACATCACCAAGGGCTTCACCTACATGTATGTGAACGGCGCGCCGCTTTTCCCCTTCGGCCACGGCCTCAGCTACACCGAGTTCAAATACTCCGATCTCGAGCTCGACGCGAAACGCATCCGCGAGGACGGCGCCGTCACGGTGAGCGTCGACGTGAAGAACACCGGCAAACGCGCCGGCGACGAGGTCGTGCAACTCTACGTCCGCGAAACCAAACCCACCGTGAAGCGCCCGGCGAAGGAGCTGCGCGGCTTCACCCGCGTCAGCCTGAAGCCCGGCGAAAAGCGAACGGTCACCTTCACGCTGCCCGCCGCGAAATTGGCTTTCTGGGACGAGAAAACCCACGCCTTCGTCGTGAATCCCGGCGCCTACGAGGTGTTTGTCGGCGCCTCCTCGGAAGACATCCGTTCTCGCGCCACCTTGACGGTGGTCCGTTGAGAGCCCCCCACCACCCGGCCGACACGGCCGGGGCTACACGGATTTGTGTAGCCTCGGGCGTGTCGCCCGTGGGTTTGATAAGCGCCCACGCCTGACTTAGCCCCCCTTGAGTCCTCCTCGTTTTTCCCTCTATCCGCCCCTCCCCACCATGAATCTCCTCCGTTTCTCCCGCTACCTGCCCCTGCTGGGCCTGTCCGCGCTCGCCCAGATCGCCGAGACGCGCGCCGCCGACGCCGCGGCGCCCGCGACCGCCGCGTCTTTTCCGGTCTCCATCCAGGTCGACGCCGCCCGCCCCGTAGGCGAGCTGAAGCCGATCTGGCGCTTCTTTGGCGCCGACGAGCCGAACTACGCGACGATGCCGGACGGAAAGAAGCTCGTCGGCGAGCTCGGCGAACTGCGCCCGAAGCAGGTCTATTTCCGCGCGCACAACCTCCTTTGCACCGGCGACGGCACGGCGGCCCTGAAGTGGGGCAGCACCAACATCTACACCGAGGACGCGAACGGGAACCCGGTCTACGACTGGAAGATCGTCGACGAGATCTTCGACACCTACCTCGCGCGCGGCATGCGCCCGCTCGTGCAGCTCGGTTTCATGCCCAAGGCGCTGTCGACCAACCCCGAGCCCTACCAGCACGAGTGGCACCCGGGCCTGAAATACGAGAAGATCATGACGGGCTGGGCGTATCCGCCCAAGGATTACAACAAGTGGCGCGAGCTCTGCTACCAGTGGACGAAGCACTGCATCGAGCGCTACGGGAAGGAGGAGGTGGAGCAGTGGTATTGGGAGGTGTGGAACGAGCCCAACGGCCACTACTGGAAGGCGCCGAAGGAGGAGTTTCGCAAGCTGCACGACTACGCGATCGACGGCGTGCGACGGGCGCTGCCGACGGCGCGGGTCGGCGGCCCGCACACGGCGGGCGCGGGCGGGCAGTTCCAGCGCGACTTTTTGGAGCATTGCATCCGCGGGGTGAACTTCGCCAACGGCGAGAAAGGCACGCCGCTGGACTTCGTGGCCTTCCATGCGAAGGGCTCGCCGAAGTTCGTCGACGGACGGGTGCGCATGGGCATCGCGAACCAGCTGCGCGAGATCGACAAGGGCTTCGCGATCGTCGCCTCGTATCCGGAGACCAAGCACAAGCCGATCATCATTGGCGAGTCCGATCCCGAGGGTTGCGCGGCCTGCCAGGGGCCGGAGCTCAGCTACCGCAACGGCACGGTCTACTCGAGCTACACCGCGGCGAGTTTTTACCGGAAGCACCTGCTCGCGGAGAAACACGGCGTGAACCTCGAGGGCGCGCTGACCTGGGCCTTCGAGTTCGAGGACCAGCCCTGGTTCGCGGGCTTCCGCGCGCTGGCGACGAACGGAGTGACCCTGCCGGTGATGAACGTGTTTCGCATGTTCTCGCGGATGGACGGCGATCGGCTCGCGGTGACGAGCACTCGCGAGGTTCCGCTCGAGGCGATCATGAAGGACGGCGTGCGCGGCGAACCCGACGTGGCGGCGCTGGCGGCGCTGGACAAGGCCGCGAAGAAGCTGACGGTGATCGTCTGGCACTATCATGACGACGACATCGCGGGGCCCGACGCGGCGGTGTCGCTCGAGCTGGCGGGCTTGCCGAAGGAGGCGAAGCGGGCCCGCGTGACCCGTCACCTGATCGACCGCACGCATAGCAACGCCTACACGCTTTGGAAGGACATGGGGTCGCCGGCCGAGCCGACGCCGAAGCAATACAAGCAGCTTGAGAAGGCGGGTCGGCTGGCCGAGGCGAAGGCGCCGAAGCTGGAGCGCGGCGCGGACGGAAAGGCGTCGCTGAACTTCGCTCTGCCTCGGCAGGCGGTGACCTTGTTGACGGTGACGTGGTGAGAAACGCTCCGGCCGGGACGTTTTTAACCTAGCTAAAAACCGCGCTTCAAACCGACCACGGATTCCACAGATTGGCACGGATCAAGACAGATGCGGAGTGGAAGAGACGTGGATTCTGTCCGCTCGGCGGTGATTTTTATCCGGTTCTAAATCTGTTATCCGTGGGGGGGCATGAGGCATGCTCGTGAGGGGGCGGTAAGCGAAAAGGCGGCGCCGCCCCCGCGCCGCTCCGCGTCGTCTCTTCGGAGAACGCGTTGACCTTCGCGGCCGTGTTTGCGTGCGTGCCTCGTTTCCGCGCGTCCGCGTTCCCGTGCCTCTCGACCTCTACACCAACATCCGCGACCAACGCCTCGCCGCTTTGCGCGACGAGTTTTTCCCGCGTCTGCCGCTCGCGGAGAGCCGACCGCTGACCTTGGAGATCGGTTGCGGTCACGGGCATTATCTCACCGCGTTCGCCGCCGAGCATCCCGAGGAGTATTGCGTCGGCATCGACCTGCTCGCCGACCGCATCGAGCGCGCCGAGCGCAAGGCCAGGCGCGCCAAACTCGCCAATCTCGCCTTCGTGCAGGCCGAGGCCTCGCTCTTTCTCTCGGCGCTTGCCGCAGGAAGTGGCACGGGCGTCCCGCCCGTGTTTGGCGGCGAGGCGTCACGCCCCGCCGCCGCGGTCATTTCCACCGCCGAGCCCTCGGGCGAGACGCCTGCGCCACCCCAAACCCCGTCGCCACCGGCGCCCGCGGTCCGGCTTCGACGGGTCTTCGTGCTGTTTTCCGATCCGTGGCCGAAGCGTCGTCACTGGAAACATCGCGTTCTGCAATCGAAGCTCCTCGATGCCTTGGCCGGCATGGCGCTTCCGGGCGCGAAGCTCCACTTTCGGACCGATCATCCGGAATACTTCGATTTCGCGCGCGAGGTCATCACGGGGCATCCCCGCTGGCGGCTGGCGGCGCCCGGCGAGGAGCCGTGGCCCTTTGAATACGTGTCGGTGTTCGAGGAGCGCGCGCTGGCCGGGGCTCCCCAGTCGCTCACGGCCGTGTTCGCCTAGGCGCTGTTTTCAGAATACTCCGACGCTTTGCGAGTGCCCTGAGGGTGAGACGGAAAGCCAAGCTGGGCCGGCGTTGACCTCGGCGGCACGGGCGCTGGCCCGCCTCCGCTTCGGTCGCCTTGGCCGAGCATGCGAGCATGGTTTCCGTCTCACGAAGCATCGGTCTATTTTGAAGACAGCGCCTATGAAAACGCCCCTCCATAAGTGCGCCCGCAAACACGCCTCGGCGCGTCTAATGACCCCGGCGGGCGCCGGATATCCGCCACTTCCAAGGTTGACGGAAGCGCGCGCGCTTCCCTAGTTCGTGCTCTTTTCCCCTCTTTCCATGGCCCTCCGCGCACCCGCTTCCGCCCTCAAAACCCTCGTCGCGCTGCCGCTTTTCGCGGTGCTCGCCGCGACGGCGCACGCGGCCGAAGGCGGCCACGAGGCCGCCTCTTCGCTCAAGGGTTTCCTCGGTCTGCCGATCACCAACACGATTCTCACGAGCTGGCTGATTACCTTAGCGATCATCATTTTCGTCCGTCTCGCCGTCGGCACGCCGAAGATCGTTCCCGGCCGCGGTCAATCCGTCCTTGAGGGCGCGCTCACCGGCCTGCGGGACCTCTACGAGCCCATCGTTGGCAAGAAAGCCATGCCGATGGCTTTTCCGATTCTCGTCACCCTCTTCATTTTCATCGTGCTGCATAACTGGTCCGGCCTCCTGCCCTTTGTTGGCACCATCGGCTGGGGCCACGACGTCGACGGCCATTTCCACGTCCTCACGCCGCTCATCCGCCCCCACACCTCGGAACTGAACGGCACCATAGCCCTCGCGCTCGTCTCCTTCGGCGCTTGGTTCATCATCGTGATGCGTTACGCCGGCCCCGGCCTGTTGATCAAGGATCTCTTCGGCAACAAATCCGACAAGAACGAGCTTCACCCCGCCATGTATTGGGGTCTCTCGTTCGTCTTCCTCGTGGTCGGCCTCATCGAGGTCGTTTCGATTTTCATTCGTCCGGTGACGCTCTCCATGCGTCTTTTCGGTAATGTGTTTGGCGGTGAAAACCTCCTCCACGCGATGCACTTCCTGCCGCCTTTCTACTTCCTTGAGCTCCTCGTCGGCGCCGTCCAAGGCCTCGTGTTCACCCTCCTGACGGCGGTGTATATCGGCCTCATCTGCAACCACGGCGACGACCACCACGACGACGAGCACGGCCACGCGGAGGCTCACCACTGAGCCGCTTCCGGAAACTCCCTTTCGCCGGAAGCCACCCGCGGGCCCACGCGCCACACCAAACGCGAGCGACCGGCAAAAACCACAACCAACCAACCCACCCATCCACATGATCATCGCTGAAGTCACTGGCAACATCGCCTCCGCCGCCGGCCTTATCGCCGCCGCCATCGCCGTCGGTCTCATCGGCACCAAGGCCGCCGAGGCCGTTGGCCGCAACCCCGCCGCCTCCGGCAAGATCCTCGTCCAGTCCATCCTCGGTATGGCGCTCGCCG
>CAMLNJ010000232.1 GCA_946481225.1 uncultured Verrucomicrobiota bacterium
CATGGCCACGGCGGCGACCTCGTCCTCGCGGATGGCGGCGATGACGCGCCCAAATTGTGAATACCCGAGATGGCGCAACCCCCAGTCGGCGGCGACCACCGCGACGAAAACGATCGGCAGGGTGGTATGCCGCTCGATGCCGAGAAGACCGCGCGGGCCGCCCGCCCAGCCGAAGTTCTCCAAGCCCGACTTCACGATCATCAGGAACGCGAGCGTGACGATGGCGAGGTAATCGCCGCGGGTCTTGAAAGACAGCAGGGCGAGAAGAAATCCGACGAAGGCGGCGACCGCCCCCGCCGCGAGGAGAGCGAGGATGAAACCGACGACGGGCAGCCCGGGCACGAGCGCCGCGAAACCAAACTTCACGGTGCAAATCGAGGCGGCGTAGGCGCCGAGACCCATGAAGCCGGCGTGGCCCACGGAGAACTCGCCCATGTAGCCGTTCACCAGATTGAGGCTGGCGCAAAGGATGATGTTGATGCCGATCGTCGCCAAAACGATTTCGGCATAGCCGTTGACCAGCGGCCGGAAGGAATGGACGACACAGAACGCGAAACCGGCGAGCAGGAGCGCCGGGAGGAGGTGGCGCCGCCTCACAGCCTGCGGATCGGTCGGACGCGGGCTGGAAGCCTGCGATGCTTTCGGGCGCTCGCTCATACCTTCTGGTTCACCGGCCGGCCGAGCAGGCCGTGCGGTTTGAAAAGGAGGATCACCAGCAACAGCGAATAGGCGATCAGGTCGCGGTAGGTCGAAGGAAGAGCGATCACGGCGGAGACCTCCACGATACCGATGATGTAGCCGCCGAGCATGGCGCCGCGGACGTTCCCGATGCCGCCGATCACGGCGGCGATGAACGCCTTCCAGCCGACGAGCACGCCCATGGGCGCGGCGACGACCGGATAAGCGAGCCCGTAGAGCACGCCCGCCGCGCCGCCGAGCGCGGCGCCGACACCGAAGGTGAGCGAGATGACACGGTCCGCCGGCACGCCGAGAAGCGGCACGGTGGCGCGGTCGACCGCGATGGCCCGCATCGCCATGCCGAAAGCGGTGCGTCGCACGACGTAGTCGAGCGCCGCCATGAGCAAAAGCGCGACCCCGGTGATGATGAGCTGGAGCGACGACACCTTCACGTCTCCGAAGAGCGTATAGGTGTGGTCGGCCAGCAGGCGCGGCATGGGGCGCGAATAGGGGCTGAGGCTGTTGACCGCGTTGGAGATCACCAGACCGCAGCCGAGGGCGGTGATGATGGCGGAGACCTTCGGGGCGTGGCGCAGCGGCCGGTAGGCAAGGCGCTCGATCAGCATGCCAAGCGCCGCGTTGATCAGCATGACGAGGATCAACACCGCGACAAAGGGCAGCGGAATCCAGAGGACGAGCAGCAGGCAGATGAAGGCGCCCAGCATGAACACGTCGCCATGGGCGAAGTTGATCATGGTGAGCACGCTGTAAACCAAGCTATAGCCCAGCGCGATCAGCGCGTAGATCGAGCCGAGTTGCAGGGCGTTGATCGCCTGCTGGACGAGATAATCCATGCGGACGGGCTAAGAGCGGGAAGCGAGGGGCACGGAGCGGGGAGCCAGGAGCATGCAGCCGGAGGGGCGGCCTCGCTCAGGGGGCGGCGTTGGCGACCCAGGTGAATTTGCCGTCCTTGATCTGAAGAATGACCGCGCTCTTTTCCGGGTCGCCGCCGGTGGCGGGCGTGAAACGCATGGCGCCGGTGACGCCATCGCGGGCGGGCACGGCGGCCAGGGCGTCGCGCACGGCGCGGCGGTCGTCGACCTTGCCGGAGGCCTTCACGGCGTCGAGGAGCAGGCCAAGCGAGTCGTAGGTGAGCGCGGCGACGTCGTCAGGGGCCTGTCCGTATCTGGCGGTGTAATCGGCGACGAATTTTTGCGCGGCGGGGGTGGCGATCTGCGTCGAGTAGTGGTTGCAGAAATACGCGCCCTCAACGTCGGCGCCGCCGAGCTTCACGAGCTCGGGCGTGCTCCAGGCGTCGCTGCCGACAAAGGGGGCGGAGACGCCGAGGCGGCGGGCCTGCTGGGCGATGAGCGGGACGTCGTTGTAGTAGGCCGGGATGAAGAACACGTCGGGGTTGGCGGCCCGGATCTTGGTGAGCTGGGCGGAGAAATCGCGGTCGCCGGTGGTGTAGGTCTCGAAGGCGACGATCTGACCGCCGCTTTTCTCGAAGGCTTCCTTGAAGAGCGTGGCCTGGCCGTTGGGGGCCTCGGAGGCGACGTCGTAGAGGACGGCGGCACGCCTGGCCTTCAGGGTGTCGAAGGTGAACCTGGCGAGCACGCGGCCTTGAAAAAGGTCCGTGAAGCAGCCGCGGAAGACGAAGGCCTTGTATTTGCCGGTGGCCGCGTCGAGGGTGGTCTTGGGATTGGTCGACCACGGCGAAATCATGGTCACTCCCATCGATTCGGCGATGGCGGAGGCGGGGATGGCGCAGGCGCTGGCGTTGGGGCCGACCATGGCGAGGACCTCGTTCTGGGAGATGAGGCGCTGGGCGGTGGAGGCGGCCTGGTCGGGCTTGCCGCCGTTGTCACCGACGACGAGGTCGACCGCATGCTTCTGGCCTGCGACTTCGAGGCCGCCGGCGGCGTTGAGCTCGGCGACGAGCATCTGCGCGGCGTTGCGGCTGGAGGTGCCGACGGCGGAAAGTTCGCCGGTGATCTCGGCGTTGAGCCCGATCTTGATGGCGGCCGAGGCCGAATCGGAGGCGCCGGGCTGCTTGGCGCAACCGGCAAGAAGAAGGAGCGAGGCGCCAAGCGCGGCGAGACGGGGGAAGGACTTCATGCGTTTATACTGGGTGCGAGTGCATGAAGATGAGTCGGGGGGTAGCAAGCGCGGCGGCGGAAAATCGCGCGGCGCCCACGCCATGGGCGACGGGACAGCGGAAGGTCGAGACCGGTTGACAGCGAAGGTTGCCGCCTTGGCCGCGGCCCTGCTTCACTGGCGGCATGGCGAAACCAAAATCCGCCCCGGATCTGGCGAAACTGAAGCGCGCGGCCAAGGCGGCGTCGGCGAAGGCCTATGCCCCCTACAGCGGTTTCCGGGTGGGAGCGGCGATTTGGACGGATCGGGGAATGTTCACCGGCGCCAACGTGGAAAACGCATCCTACGGGCTGGCGAACTGCGCGGAGCGGACGGCGATTTTCGCGGCGGTGGCGGCCGGGGCCCGAAAGCTGGCCTGCGTGGTGGTCTACACGCCGACGCCTCGGCCGACGGCGCCCTGCGGCGCCTGCCGGCAGGTGATCCACGAATTCGGGCCGCAGGCGCGGGTGCTTTCGTGCTGCGACGGCGAAGACATCGTCGACACGACCATCCGGGCGCTTCTGCCAGGCGCCTTCGGCCCGGCGGACCTGGGCGTTTAGCGCGCGGCCGCCTCCGCGGAAGCCGTCGGCGCCGGAGGTCTCTCGGCGGGTGCAGGAATCGAAGCCGCGAGCCGCGCGAAAAACGCCTCGTAGGGAGCGCGGTCGCGAACGAGCGAGGTGGTGACCATGCCCGCGGCTCGTTCGTCGTCGGAACCGGACTCGAAAGCGGTGCGGAGCGTGAGCGCGACCTTGGCCGAGCCCGGACCGAGCGTCGTGACCGTGATATCGAGCGTATCCTGCCGCGCGCCGTCGAAATCGCTCGTCTGGCGACGGGCGGCGGAAACGCGGCCGAGCGCGCCGTCGACCCGATTGACCGAATAGCCGAGGGCGTTGGCGGCGGCGACGCAGGCGTCAAGGGTGGCGGCGCGTTCCGTGTCGATGATGCGGGTCGCGAAGTCGGGGGCCGTCCAGCGCGCACCGATCGCGCCGGGCAAGCGCGCGGGACCGGAGACGGCGCCGGAGTCTGAAGACGAAGCACGATCCGTGACGCAACCGGCGGCAAACAAAGCCAAACCGACGGCGGGCGCGAATACGCGGAGGGCGGAGCGGAAGCGGAAGCGCATCAGGCGAAGACCCCGGCGGCGGGCTGTTGTTGCGAAATGCAGTGAAGCGTCCCGAGACCCCAAATGAGATGGTAGCAGTCGACGCCCACCACCTCGCGATCAGGGAAGCAGCCTTGGATGATTTCGAGGGCGCGGGCATCGGGGCCCGGCTGGCGGAAGGTGGGCACGAGGACGCCGCCGTTCACGATGAGGAAGTTGGCGTAACTGGCCGGCACACGCTGGCGGTTGAAGCCGAAGGGGCGCGGCATGGGAAGCTCGACGATGTCGAACTTCTTGCCGGCGGGCGTGCGGAATTTTTTCAGGCGCGCGAGATTCGCGGCGAGGATCTCATGGTTTTTCTCCTTCTTGCCGGGCTCGACGCAGGTGATGAAGCCGTCGGGCTTGAAGAAGCGGGTCATGTCGTCGATGTGCCCGTCGGTATCGTCGCCGACGATCCCCTCCCCTACCCAGTAAATGTCGGTCACGCCGAGGTAGTCGCGCAGGTTTTGCTCGATCTGCTCCTTGGTGAGGTGCGGGTTGCGATTGGGGTTGAGCAGGCACTGCTCGCTGGTGAGGAGCGCGCCTTCGCCGTTGACGTCGATGGAGCCGCCTTCGAGCACCATGTCGTTTACGAAACGGCGCTGCTTGGTGACCCGCTCGATCGACGGCGGGATCTCGTTGTCGAGGTCATAGGGCGGGTATTTGCCGCCCCAGGCGTTATAGGCCCAGTCGGTCAACGCGACCTCGCCGGTCTTCGTGTGTTTCACAAAGATCGGGCCGTGGTCGCGGCACCAGGCGTCGTTGGTCGGGTGGTCGTAGAATGCGACGTTCGCCAGATTGGCCTCGGCGCGCTCGCACAGGCGGCGGGCGCGGGAGTGGAGCTTTTTCGCGGCGTTGATGCGGACCGGCTGGAAGCGGCTGATCGTGGCGACGATGTTGGCAAAGTTATACGGGACGGGGCGAAACTTGCCGGGCCACGACGCGTAGTTGTGGGGCCACGACAGCCAGGTCGCCTCCTGCGGCGCCCACTCGGCGGGCATGCGGAAGCCGAGGGCGGCGGGCGTGTCCGCCGGGAGAGGCGCGACGGGCTTTGCGGCTTTTTTGGCCGGCTTGGAGGGGGATTCGGCCGCGGAGGCCGGGTTCGGGACGGACGCCGTCTTTTTGGCGGCGGGAGAGGCTTTGGCCATGATCAGGCGGTCTGGTCGATGAAGCGCTTGGTGAGGTTGCCGTAGGCGTCGATTCGGCGGTCGCGGAGGAATGGCCAATGGGTGCGGGTGACGTCGACCTTCGAGAGGTCGACGGGGACGATCATGACCTCCTCCTTGTCGACGGAAGCCTTGGCGAGAATCTGGCCGGAGGTGCCGGCGACAAAGGTCTGGCCCCAGAACTCGAGCCCGTCGCCGCCCACGCCCTCGATGAGCTCGTGCCCGACGCGGTTGATGGCGGCGACGTAGCAGCCGTTGGCCACGGCGTGCGAGCGTTGGATGATTTCCCAAGCGCCGTGCTGGTTGACGCCGTATTCGGCTTTCTCCTTCGGGTGCCAGCCGATGGCGGTCGGATAGAAAAGGATCTCGGCGCCCTGCATGGCGGTAAGGCGGGCGGCCTCGGGATACCACTGGTCCCAGCAAACGCAGACACCGATGCGGCCGAACTTCGTGTCCCAGGCGCGAAAGCCGGTGTCGCCGGGGGTGAAGTAGAACTTCTCGTAGAAGAGCGGATCGTCGGGGATGTGCATCTTGCGATACACCCCGAGCACGGAGCCGTCGGCGTCGATGATGACGGCGGTGT
>CAMLNJ010000233.1 GCA_946481225.1 uncultured Verrucomicrobiota bacterium
CGCCCGCGAGATCATGCACGCCGCGCTGCGCCAGCCAGCCGCCGCCCCACACCCACTTGCACACCGGCACATAGACCACGAGGAGCCATAGCGACGAAAAGAGCATCATCGCGCCGAACTTCATCCGCTCCACCACCGCGCCGATGAATAGCCCGGGCGTGATGATCGCGAAGGTCATCTGAAACGCCGCGAAGAGCAGCTCGGGGATCGCCGTGCCCGGTGCCACGCTCGCGGCCGTGATCCCGCGCAGGCCCGCCGCGCTCAAGTCGCCCAACCAGCCACCCGCGTCGCCCTTGAAGGCCAGCGAGTATCCCACCGCCACCCAGAGCAGCGACATCGCGCAGGCCACGCCCGCGCATTGGCCAAGCACGGACAACACGTTCTTGGCGCGCACCAGGCCGCCATAAAAAAGCGCCAACCCCGGCATCGTCATCAACAGCACCAAGGCCGTGGCCGTTAATATCCAGGCGCTGTGGCCAGAATCGACCACCGCGTCCGTGGCCGCCGACGCCGGACCGGCCAAACTGGTAAAAAACAACACCACAACAGCAAGTGGCTTGCGCTTAAGGAGAGGGAAATACATGGGGCGCAGCATGAAGCAGAAAACGCACCATCCATGAATTAGATTCATAACACGGGCCATAAGCTGCCCAACACGAGCCCGTGCGTGTGCGCGGAGAACCGCCTCCGCCGATCCGCGCCCATCTGCGTCATTCGCCGTGAAATCCCCGTTCCGGTCACCCGACTTTATTTAGCTCTTGCTTAATTAAGTTTAAACTTAATAACCTTGGGCATGCAAAGCCTTGCCGCCATCGCCGATCCGACCCGTCGGCGCATTGTCGAGCTGCTCGCCGACCGCGAACGCACCGCGGGGGAGCTCGTGGACGAGTTCGATCTCAGCGCGCCCGCGATTTCCCAGCACCTGAACGTGCTCCGCGAGGCCGGCCTCGTCGTCACCCGCGCCGCGGGCCAGTCGCGCATCCAATCCCTCAACCCCGCCGGCTTCGACGAACTCGAGGCATGGCTCGAAAAAACCCGCGCCGTCTGGTCCCGCCGTCTCGACGCCCTCGAGCGCGAGCTGCTGGCGGACGACGCGAAACAAAAGAAAAACACCCGCGGCACATCCCGGAAACCATCCTCATGAGCTCATCCCCCATCGACAACCAAGCCCTCGCCCGATTCCCCGCGCCCGGGGAGGTGCGCCTCGTTCGCCTGCTTCCCGGCCCCATCGAGCGCGTATGGAATTTTATCACCGATCCGGAAAAACGCGCCCGCTGGTTCTGCGGCGGCCTCCTCGAGCAAAAGGTCGGCGGCCGCTTCGTCTTCGCCATGCATCACAAGAACCTCGCGCCCGACGAGACGCCTCCGGACGAATACGCCAAGGTGCAGGACCCCGGCGTCACCTTCGAGGGACGCGTGCTTCAGTGCGAGGCTCCCCGCCTCCTCGTGTTCACCTTCGGCGGCGACGACTCCGTGGTTACCTTCGACCTCAAGCCCGAGGGTGAGAAAGTGCGGCTGATCGTGATCCACCGCGCCTCCGGCGACGATCTCAAGGAGGTCGGCAGCTTCGCCTCCGGCTGGCACATCCACTTCTCGATGCTCATCGCCCTGCTCGAAGGCGCGCCGCGCCCTCCCTTCTGGACCGAGCATGCCAAGCTGAAACCGCTCTATTGCCAGATGAGCTCCACCTCGCCCGACACCGGCTGCATTTCGAGCCGCCGTTCCTGAGCCGGCCCACGCGCCCCGAGGCGGCGCGCTCCCGCTTCTCTCTCCATCGTCCGACGGACACCTCCGTCCTTCCCGGGCGGAGCCCTGTCCGAATTTCCCGCCCTTGATCGTTGTAATCGGAACCGAACATCCATCGCCCACCCCGTCACCCACCCTCCCATGAAAACCCACTCGTTCGAGAATCCCGCCGTCGTCTCCCGTGAGCAATGGCTCGTCGCCCGGCGCGAATTGCTTCACGAAGAAAAGGAACTCACCCGCCTCCGCGATCGCATCGCCGAGCGCCGCCGCGCCCTGCCTTGGGTGAAGGTGGACAAGCCCTACGTCTTCGAAGGCCCGAGGGGCCGCGTCTCGCTCGCCGATCTCTTCGAGGGCTGCAGCCAGCTCGCCGTCTATCACTTCATGTTCGGCCCGGGCTGGGCAGAGGGCTGCAAGAGCTGCTCCTTCGTCGCCGACCACCTCGTCGCGGCGGTGGTGCACCTGCGCGCCAAGGACGTGGCCTTCGCCGCCATTTCGCACGCGCCGCTGGCGGAGTTCTCACCTTTCAAAAAACGCCTGGGATGGAATTTCACCTGGGTCTCCTCGCACGGTTCAGATTTCAACCACGACTACCGCGTATCGTTCACGCCCGAGGAGATGGCCCGCGGAAAAGTAGACTATAACTACGCGTTGCAGGAGTTCCCGGTCGAGGAGGCTCCGGGCTTCAGCGCCTTCGCGAAAGGCCCCGACGGCGCCGTCTACCACACCTACTCGACCTACGGCCGCGGCCTCGAGCCCCTGATCGGCACCTACACCATCCTCGACCTGATGCCGAAGCCCCGCAACGAGGACCCCGACGCGCCGATGAGCTGGGTCCGCTACCACGACCGCTACGAGCAGTCCGTCCATGCCGACGCATGCCGCTGAGTCTATGCCCCGCCTCCGCCGCCTCCCAGGCTGGCGCGGCCTCGCGGCGCTCGCCCTCCTCGCCATCGCGCCGAAGTGCCTGCTTTGCCTCGTCGGCTGGCTCGGCCTCGGCGCGGCGCTCGGCTTGGTCGGCCCCGAAATCTGCGGTGCGTCGTCCGCCACCGCGGTCGACGCGGAGGCTGTCTTGCTGATCGCGGGCGGATTGCTGGCCTTGGCCGCGGGCGGAGTCGCCTTCCGTCGCGGACGAAGCGGACGCGCCTCAACGCAGCGCCTGCAGCACGCCCAGCATCTCCGCGTGGATGCGGCCGTTGCTGGCTACATAGCGGCCGCGGTCCAGCCGCTGCGGAAACTCGCCGCCCGCATAGTCCGTCACCGTGCCGCCCGCCTCGCGCGCGACCAGCATGCCCGCCATCGCGTCGTAGGGCTTCAGGTCTTTTTCCCAGTAACCGTCGAGCCGGCCCGCGCCCACGTAGCAAAAGTCCAGCGCCGCGCTGCCCAGGCGCCGCTCGCCGCGGATCTTTAGGAGAAACGCGCCCCACTCGCGCAGATTGTTGTCCGGGTTGGTGTGCTTGTCGTAGGGAAAGCCGCTCGTCACCACCGAGTCGATCAGCTCGGCGGTTTCCGTGACGCGGATCGGGCGGCCGTTGAGCGTCGCGCCGCCGCCGCGCACCGCCGCGAAGAGTTCGCCCCGTGTCGGGTCGTAGACCACGCCGAGCAGCGGCTGGCGATCCGCCGTGGCGAGGCCGATGCTCGTGCAAAAGTGCGGTAGCTTGCTCGCGAAGTTCACCGTGCCATCGATCGGATCGACAAACCAGTGATACTGCGCCGTCGCGGCCGGCGCGCCCTGCCCGCCGCCCTCCTCGCCGACGATGTGGTGGTCGGGAAAAAGCTTGGTCAGCTCGCCGACGAGAAACGCCTCCACCTCGGTGTCCACCGCAGTGACGATATCGATGCGGCTGGTCTTCGACATCGTCGGGATCGGCGCGGCGAAGTGGCGCATCGCGATTTCGCCCGCCCCGTGGGCGAGTGCGGTGATCTTGGGCAGCAGGTCGGCGGGATTCATGCGTGTGTGAGGCGAAGCCAAAATCCCGGGCGCCGCGATCACGAGGGCTATTTCCCGCGCTCGTCTCCAGCCGCTCGCCGGCCGAAGAAGCGGCGCCAAAAAACATGCGATAAACTTTCAAAACCGCAGCTCAAACCGGCCATGGATTCCACAGATTGGCACGGATCGAGATCGATGCGGAAAAGACGGGACGTGGAATCTGCTCACGCGGCGTGTGGCCCCTTGTCCGATTTTAGGCTGTGTTATCCGTGCTCATCCGTGGAATCCGCGGTTACAGCCGCCCTTTCTGCGATGATTTGCGCCGGATAGTCTTCCGGCGTTTTATGCTCCCGCTCCCGATGAACCAAGCCTCCGCCCCGTCGACCAAGCGCTTCTCCGATCGCGTCGCGGACTACGTTCGGTATCGGCCCTCCTATCCCGCAGGGGTCGTCGAGACGCTTCGGCACGACGCCGGTCTCGCCCCGTCCGCCCAAGTCGCCGACGTCGGCTCCGGAACCGGCATCTTCGCCTCGCTGCTCCTCCCGCATTGCCAGCGCGTTTACGGCGTCGAACCGAACGACGCCATGCGCGCCGCCGCGGAACAACTGCTCGCGGGCGAACCGCGCTTCACCAGCGTGACCGCCACCGCGGAGGCCACCACGCTTCCGGACGCATCGGTCGATCTGGTCACGGCCGCGCAGGCCTTCCACTGGTTCGACAAGGCGGCCTGCCGCCGCGAATTCGCGCGCATCCTGAAACCCGACGGCATCGTCGCGCTTGTTTGGAACGAACGCGAAACCGCCACCACACCCTTCCTCGCCGGCTATGAAGCGCTGCTTCATCGTCACGCCGCCAACTACGCCCAGGTCAATCATGCGAACATCGACGCTCGCGTGATCGCCGAGTTTTTCGCTCCCGCCCCATACGCCCTCGTCGAGCTTCCAAACGAGCAGCGCTGCGATTTCGACGCGCTGAAGGGCCGGCTGCTCTCCTCGTCCTACGCGCCCAATATCGGCCGGCCCGGCCACGCCGAGATGATCGCCGACCTCGTCGCTCTCTTTTCCCATCACTCGGAAGAAGGCGCCGTCTCGCTGCTCTACACGACGAAGCTCTACTTTGGCCGGCTGCACTGATCGGTCGCCTATCGCCGATGCCCGCCTCCCGTCAGGTTCGGTCCGAGTTCGCCCTCGAAGGCCTCGGCCTGCGCTACGTGATCCGCGTGGAAGCGCCTTTTCCGGTGAAACACGCGGTCGAGCCGTGGCCGGTTCTGCTCTGTCTCGACGGCGACAACCAGTTCGCCGCCTTGTGCCAAGCCCGCGCCGCCGTCGGCAAAGACCACGCGCTGCCGCCGCTCCTCCTGGTCGGCGTAGGCTACGGCGCGAGCTACCAGGAGCCGGCCAATCGCCGCGTGCGCGACTACACGCCCTGCCCGATCGAAGGCGCGCCCGAGGGCGGCGGAGCGGACGCCTTCCTCGAATTCTTGATCACGCGCCTTTGGCCCGAGTTGGAGCGTCGTTTTCCCGTCTCGCCCGCGATCCGGGGGATCGCCGGCCACTCGCTCGGCGCGCTCTTCGCGTTGCACGCGCTCTTCAATCCCCGGCCGTTCTTCAACCGCGTGCTCGCAAGCGCGCCTTCGATCTGGTGGGGCGAGCGCGCCGTGCTCGGTGCGGCGACGACGCGTCACGCCAGCGACACGAGCCTGCCCGCGCGGCTTTTCCTCGGCGTCGGCGCGCGCGACAGCGCTTCGATGACGGGAGACCTCGATCTGCTGGAGGCGCGCATGCAAGCCGCGCCCTTTCGGGGGCTCGTGATCGGAAGCGGCCGCTTCGCGAGCAAGAACCATTACAACTCCATACATCCCGGCTTCCGAGCCGGCCTTCGCTTCCTTTTCTCCTCCCCGCCGTCCGGATCCGCCGGCCAAGGCGGCTAGGGTGTGTCTGGGAAAGAAGTCGGGCCAGC
>CAMLNJ010000234.1 GCA_946481225.1 uncultured Verrucomicrobiota bacterium
ATCCGGCGGGTGGGGGAGGCAAGGCCGAGCGCGAGCGTCTCGGCGGGGAAGGCGGCCTCGAGGTCGGCGAGCTCGCGCTTCAGCCTGTCGTAGTCGAAGTCGGTGATGAGCGGGCGCGCCTCGCGGTAGTAGCGTTCGTCGTGGGCGGCGATTTCGGCGCGCAGCGCGGCGATGCGGGCGGAGGCTTCGGCGGGGTTCATCGGGTGGCGGAAGCGGCTTGTTCGGCCGGCGCGGGGCCGGCGGGGCGGGACGCGGCGGCGCGGGTTCGTCGGCGCAAGCGGAGCGGCATTTCCAGCAGGCGGCGATACCAGGGCCAGAAGGCGTAGAGGGTCACCGCGATGGCGGCGCCGATGGTGTCGGCCATCCAGTCGGCGAACTCGACGGAGCGGCCGGGCGTGAAGCTTTGCCGGAACTCGTCGCTGATGCCAAAGAGCGAAACGATGGCGATGGCGTAGCGGAAGCGGCGCACGCCCGGGCAACGCGCGATGAGGGTGCCGAGCAGGCCGAAGATCGAGAAGTGCGCGATCTTGTCGAAGTTGACGACCGACGGGGCGGCGACGTGGTCGCGGCCGGAGGCGACCACCACCATGCACGCGAGCGCCGCGGGGTAGAGCCAGCGGAGGCGGGAGACGCGGGATTGGGGGGAGGCGAGAGGCATCGAGCCGGTTTGATCGCAGGCTACGGAGAAGGGCGCGCGCGAAACGACAAGTTTTCCCGAGAATCCTCGGGGGACGCCGGCGGGGCGCCGACGAGCGGAGCCAAGGCGACCCAGACGTTTTCCGCCATGCGCCGGTGGCCTTCCTCGTTCGGGTGGATGGCGTCGGCCTGGTTCAGGTCGCGCATGCCGCCGACTCCTTCGAGAAGGAAGGGGACGAAGGGCCAGCCGTGTTTTTCTGCGAGGCGCGGGAAAACGGCGTCGAAGCGCGGGGCGTAGTCGCCCATGTTGGACGGCATGCGCTGGCCGACGAGCACCACGCGCGCGTCGGGCTGCTTCGCGCGCACGCGGGCGACGATGGCCTCGAGGTTTTTTTCCACGAGGGCGGGGTCGAGGCCGCGGAGGCCGTCGTTGCTGCCGAGGGCGAGAACGAGAATGGCGACCGGCTGGCGCAGCACCCAGTCCACGCGGCGAAGGCCGCCCGAGGTGGTGTCGCCGGAAACGCCGGCGTTGACCACGCGCCAGCGCGGCGCCTCGGGCGGGGCGGAGGAGGCGAGCTCGACGAGCTTCCCCTGGATGATCGCCGGATAGGCCTGCGTGGCGGGGTCGGGCAGGCCGTAGCCGACGGTGAGGCTGTCGCCGAGAAACAGGATGGCGCGCGGCGGGTTCTCGGTCTCGGCGGCGGAGGAGGAAGGTGTGGAGACGGCGACGCCGAGGATGAGGAACGCGAGGAGGACGGCGAAAGGACGAGGCATGCGGAATCGAACATGGCGCGCGGGAAAGGTTCCGCAAACGCGGCCTCGACGCGGGGCGCGGGCGGGTGGCGCATGGAAACAAATCGCATCCGACGGGATTCGGCGGTTTTCTAGGCTGTGTCTTGTAAGTAAACCGGAGCATCGCTGGCGCTCTACGAGTGAAACGAGAAAGAGCGCTGGGCCGGCGTTGCCCTCGGCGGCACGGACCTCCGGTCCGCCTCCGCCTCGGTCGCCTTGGCCGAGCGCCCTTTCTCGTTCACGCTGCTCCGGTTTATTTACAAGACACAGCCTAAGAAAATGCGCGGTCGCCCGTAGAACCCTGTGAACACCCACCGATGAAACGGGAGCCCCGCCATGATCTTATCGAGCCGCCGGATGATTTTGTTTCCCGCGCGGTCGCCTCGCACGAGGCGGCTTTGCTGCGTTACGCCCACCGCCTCCTGGGCGATCCGCATCGGGCGCGCGATGTCGTGCAGGACACCTTCGTGCGCCTGCTCGCCGCGTCGCGCGCCGAGGTCGAGACGCACCTCGTGGAGTGGCTTTTCACCGTCTGCCGCCACCGCGCGGTGGATGTTTTGCGAAAGGAGGGGCGCATGAGCCGCCTCGACGATTCATCCGGCGCGGCCGTGCCGGCCTCCGCCGATCTGGTGGCGCGCGAACCGAGGCCGGGCCAGGCGCTCGAAGCCGAGGAGACACGCGTCGAGTTGTTGCGCCTGATCGACCGCCTGCCGGCCAACCAGCAGGAGGTCATCCGCCTGAAATTTCAGACCGGATTCAGCTACAAGGAGATCAGCCGCATAACCGACCGGTCGGTGTCGAACGTGGGCTTTCTGATTCATACGGCGGTGCAACGCCTGCGCGCGGACTTCGCGGCGCAGAAACCGTGAGGCGCGAGGCGCGAGACCGAAATCCGAGACCCGAGAAACAGAGGAAAACGAAAATGACTTTGGAAAATCGAAACGACGAGATGGAGGCGCTTCTAAGCGCCTACGCTTTTGGTGAACTGGAGGGTGATGAGCTCGCCGAGATGGCGGCGCGGGTGGAGGCTGATCCGCTGCTGGCCATGCGCGTGGCCGAGCTGCGCGCCTTCGGCGACGAGCTCGGCGCGGCGCTAAAAGGGGAACCGCTTGCCGCCGCGGCCGTGAACCCGCCGGAAGCGGCGGAGCGCCCGGCGTCCCCGGCGGTCGCGGCGCCGCCCCGAGGCCGTGTGTTGCCGTTCCCCGTCTGGGCTTGGACGGCGGCGGGCTTCGCGGCGGCGGCGGGTTTGGCGGTGATGGTGTCTTGGCGCGCGGCCGAACTGCCGGCGGGCGAACGGGAGATCGGTCGCGCGCCGGTTCCGCCGGTTTCGCCTCCCCCGCCCGTGCAGGTCCAGGCGCCGCCGTCTCCGGTCGAACCGGCCGGCGCCGAGCGGGCGACCGGGGATGCTCCCGCGCCCGCGGTCGCCGCGGTCGAGCTGCCGGTATCGGCGGCGTTTTCGGGTGCGTTCGAGGTGCAGTTTCCTCCCTTGGCGTCTGCTCCGGTTCCGCCGCCGCCTGCCGGCGGCGGGATGAAAATTCACTTCGACGGGTCCGGGTCCTCGTCGCCCGCGTTCGGAGGCGCTCCGGCGCCTACGGTCGTTCTCGGGCCTCCCCCCGCCGCCCCCGCCACTCGGGTCGCGGCCGCCGTTTCGACGGCGGGCCTCGTAGGCGGCGTGGAGACCGCGGCCTATCACCCGAAGGACAGGCAAGATTTCTCGGTGGGTTCGGCGGAGGGCACGCGTGCCCGGATAAACCGGGACGCCTTTGCCGGCGTGTCCTCGGGCACCCTCTTCCTTTCACAACCCACGCTCGCGCCGACCGACACGGACATCGGCGCCGAGGCCTACGTCGGCGTCCGCGAGTCCGGATTCGTCGCCGTCGAATCGAGCCCGCTCTCGACCTTCTCGATCGACGTCGACACGGCGAGCTACGCCAACGTGCGCCGCTTCATTCAGGACGGCCGGCGCCCGCCGCGCGACGCCGTGCGCGTGGAGGAGTTGATCAACTATTTCCCCTACCGCTACGCGCCGCCCGTCGCGGGGACCGAGGCGCCTTTCGCGGCGCATCTCGCCGCGAGCTCGGCTCCCTGGGCGCCTGCGCATCGTCTGGTGCGCGTGGCGATCAAGGGCCGCGAGCTGAGCGTCGAGACCCGTCCGGCGGCCAACCTCGTTTTCCTCGTCGACGTCTCCGGTTCGATGAGTTCGGCGAACAAGCTGCCGCTCGTGAAGGCGTCGTTGCGCCAGCTGCTCGGGCAGCTTCGCGCCGACGACCGCGTGGCGATCGTCACCTACGCAGGCGCGTCCGGGCTTGCGCTGCCCTCCACGCCGGCGTCGCAGGGCGGCGAGATCCTCGACGCGCTCGACCGTCTCGAGTCGGGCGGATCGACCAACGGCGGCATGGGCATCCACCTGGCCTATGACATCGCCAAGGCCAACTTTCGTCCCGAGGGCGTGAACCGGGTGATCCTTTGCACCGACGGCGATTTCAACGTCGGCGTGACCGGTCGCCAGGAGCTGCTCTCGCTCATCCAGGAAAAGGCGCGCAGCCGCGTCTATTTGACCGTGCTCGGCTTCGGCATGGGCAACCTGAAGGACGGCACGCTCGAAATGCTGGCCGACAAGGGCAACGGCGCCTACGGCTACATCGATTCGGCGCGCGAGGCGCGGAAGATCTTTGTCGAGCAGGTGCAGGGCACGCTCGCGACGATCGCCAAGGACGTGAAGATCCAGGTGGAGTTCAACCCGGCGCGCGTCGCTTCGTATCGACTCATCGGTTACGAGAATCGGGCGCTCGCGAAGGAGGACTTCAACAACGACCAGGTCGACGCCGGCGAGGTCGGCGCGGGGCACACCGTCACCGCGCTCTACGAGATCGTGCCGGTCGGCGTCCCCGCCGCCGGGGAGTCCGAGCCGCGCCCGGAGGTCGACCCGCTGAAATATGGTCCGAAGAAGAAACCCGCCCCCGTGCGCCGCGCGCCGGTTGCGACGTCCGAAGGCGCGGGCGCGGACGAGTTGCTCACCGTGAAGATCCGTTACAAGGCGCCCGACGCGGACGTCAGCCGGAAGCTGGAGTTCCCGCTCGTCGACCGCGGCGCGGAGTTCGCGGCGAGCGACGCCGAGTTCAAGTTCGCCGCGGCGGTGGCCGCCTGGGGCATGTTGCTGCGCGAGTCGCCGCACGCGGGCTCGGCGACCTACGCCGACGTGTTGCGCTGGGCGGAGGACGGGCTCGCCGCCGACGCCGGCGGGCACCGGGCGGAGTTCGTCGAGCTGGTCGGGCGGGCGCAAGGCGGCGAGGACGAGTAGATCGAGGCGCGCGGGGTTTGCGAAACACGGGGCGCGGGCTTTGCTGGCCGCGCCCCTTTCCCGTTCATGCCCGACACCGCTTCCGCCGCGCCGATCCTCCAGGTTGAGAACGTCTCCCGCACCTACGCCACCGCGGCGGGCGCGTTGACCGTGTTGCGCGGCGCGAGCTTCTCGCTCGCGGCGGGCGAATCGCTGGCGCTGGTCGGGCCGAGCGGGAGCGGCAAGACCACCCTGCTCGGGCTTTGCGCCGGGCTCGACCAGCCGAGCACCGGGACCGTCACGCTTGCGGGCCGGGCGCTCGGCGGCCTGAGCGAGGACGAGCGGGCGCGGGTGCGCAACGAGCACACGGGGTTCGTGTTTCAGAATTTCCAGCTCATCCCCTCGTTGACCGCCGTGGAGAACGTATGCGTGCCGCGCGAGCTGCGCGGGGAGCGCGGCGCCGAGGTGGAGCGCGACGCGAAGGCGCTGCTCGAACGCGTGGGGCTCGGCGAGCGGCTGGATCATTATCCGGTGCAGCTCTCGGGCGGCGAGCAGCAGCGCGTGGCGCTGGCCCGGGCCTTCGTGACGACGCCGCGGATCTTGTTCTGCGACGAACCGACCGGGAATCTCGACGGCGCGACGGCGCATTTGATCACCGACCTCGTCTTCGGGTTGAACAAGGAGCGGGGCACGACGCTCGTGCTGGTGACCCACGACGCGGAGCTGGCCAGCCGTTGCGGCCGCGTGCTGCGCCTGCGCGGCGGGGAGGTCGTGGAGAGCTGAATTTGGCCCGCGGAACACACGGAAAACACGGAAAGAAAACTCATGAAAAATGAACTGATTCATGAGCAGGAGACCTACCGCATTCGCGGAGCATGTTGTGAGGTTTATAGGGAAAAG
>CAMLNJ010000235.1 GCA_946481225.1 uncultured Verrucomicrobiota bacterium
ACCACCGGCGCCAGCTCCCTCTATTTCGTCAACCCCGCCGACGAAAACAACCGCGGCGACCCCCTGAACGGCAAATGGATCACCCGCCGCGACGTCTCCGTGATCGCCCGCGCCACCGTCCTCCCCGACGACGGCGGCCTCCCCATCACCGCCTATGTCGCCGAGCGCATTTCCGTGCGCGGCGCGCCGCTCTTCGCCCACGCCATCTTCTACAACATGGACCTTGAGATCTTCAACGGTCCCACGATGAACATCACCGGCCCGGTCCACACCAACGGCAACCTCCACGTCTACCCCGACAACCAGCTCAACTTCCACGGCAACGTCACCGCCACCGGAAACATCTACAAAGCGAAGAAGGCCGGCGACAACTCCACGGACGGCAACAGCGCCGCCGGCCGCAACGGCTCCATCAATTTCCTCAACAAGGCCGGCAACCTCGTGAACCTCTACGGCCAGGACGCCACCCGCCCCGCCTCCGACCCCGGCGCCAGCTTTTGGCGCGACTCCACCGGCGGCAACGGCACCACCGGCACCTCCTTCGCCAATTTCGCCGCCAACGCCGCGCAGGTCTGGAACGGCTACCTCCAGACCAAAGACCACGGCATCCAGAACTACACGCCCGTCGCGATCGGCAAATACGTCGAGGACCCGACGCCCTCCAACGGCGTGGACAACTCGGTCAACAGCGGCCGCGCCATCATCGAGGCGCCGGCCGTGCCGCTCGGCAGCGACCCGAACTACGCCCTCAAGATGGAGGTCGAAAAACAGAAGTATTCCAACATGGCCGGCCTCTACATCACCGTCACGCCCGGCACCGCCACCGGCAACATCACCCTGAGCAGCCGCGGGATCGCCTCCGACGGCACCCTCAAAACCGCCAAAAGCCTGACCATGCCGGGCAATGGCAATCTGGTGAAATACAAGCCCTACAAGACAACCACGTCCGGCGGGAAAACCACGGTGAGTTCCGGCATGTATGATCAGCACCGGAAAAAAGAGATCGACCTCGTCGAAATCGACATAGCCGCTCTCGGCGACGCGGTCGCCGAGATGCAGAAGTCGAGCAAAGACCCCGCCAAGGCCATCGGCAACCTGACCACCAGCGACTGGTCCGGAGTCGTCTACGTCGATGTGCTAGGAGGCCCGACCACCCGCGTAGCCGACGAATCCCCCAGCCTCCCCGCCGGCGGCACCATCGCGGCGACCAACCCCGACAACACCGACACCTCCGTCCGCCTCGTCAACGGCACGGGCAAGGCCCCCTCCTACGGCTCCGCCAATCCCGGCCTCACCCTCGCCTCGAACGCGCCCGTCTACGTCAAAGGCCATTTCAATGCCGACGGCACCGCCAGCACGAGCGGCGGCGCCAACCCCGCCACCGATTACGAGACCGGAGAGGTGCCCTGCGCCATCGTATCGGACGCCATCACCGTCCTATCCCCCGGATTCAACGACGCCACCAGCAAGTCGACCACGTCGCCGAGCGCATCCGGCTCCGTGGAAATCTCCGCCGCGTTCCTCACCGGCATCGCTCCCACCAACAAAAACGGCAACGGCAGGACCTCCGGCGGCGCCCACAACATCGTCCGCTTTCTCGAGAACTGGAGCGGCAAGAATACCTGGTTCCGCGGCTCGCTCGTCTGTCTCTACGAGAGCCGCGTCTTCACGGAGCCGCACGGCACGTCCGGCTACTACAGCCCGCCGAATCGAAACTGGGGTTTCAACAAGCTCTTCGGCCAGGGCACCTACCCTCCCGGCACGCCGCGCGTGCTTTCCTACCGCCGGGTGGATTACACCGATCTCACCGCCGCCGAATACACCGCGACGAGAGACTCGTTCAACTGGAAGTAGCCGGAGCGATCCCCGCGGCGGGCCGTCCGGGCCCCGCGCCCGCGATTGGCAGGTGTGGACAGGCGGAGCCTCCCGCCTCCCGGGCGCGATCATCCCCGCGCGCCACTTCCCGCGCCCAATGTTCGTAATACGAACATTGGAACTGGAAGCTGGTGTAGCCGCGCTCGTCCCCGGGCGCGTCGCATGCCGCACCGCGAACACACACGGCCGGAGATGGCCCGTGGCTACGCGAGACGAGAAACGCACAGCCTTGAGGCGACCATGGCTGAACGAACGGCCCGGCTCCGCCCAAGCTCCGTGTCTCCCCTCCCGGGCGCGTCGCACCGCGCCACAAACACGGCCGGGGACGGCCGTGGCTACAATTTCCGGATCCCCCCGGAGCCCGGCCCCCCGCACAATGAGCACGCCGCCACGCCAAACGACAAAAGGCGCGCCGCGAGGCGCGCCTTTTGTATTCATCGGTTACCTACAGCTTCAGGCCGCCGGCGCGGCCGGGGCCGCGGAAGCGGCGGCGGCGGCCTTCGGCGCGGGCGGCGGGACGAGCCCGCCGTTGCCAACGAAGTGGAAGGTCGCGTCTTTCGGCAGGATCACGCGCTCGCAGAAATCGCCGAACAACTCGCCCGGCTGGCGCTCCTTCGCGTAGCGCTTGATCACCGGCTCGAGCAGCTTCGCCGCGTCCTCGATCGTGATGCTGGGCGACACGAGACGATTGAGGCGGGTGCCGTTGTAGGCCGCGCCGAGGTAGAGCGCGTATTTGTTGGGCGCCTTGCCCACGAAACCGATCTCCGCGAGGTAGGGCCGCGCGCAGCCGTTGGGGCAGCCGGTCACGCGAAGGCTGATCGCGTCCTCGTGCAGGCCGGCCTCGTCGAGGATCGTCTCGAAACGGGCGAGGATATCGGGCAGCGCGCGCTCGCTCTCCGCGAGGGCGAGACCGCAGGTCGGAAGCGCCACGCAGGAAAGCGCGTTGAGGCGCAGGCCCGAGCGCTCGTTCTCCTTGTCGAGCCCGTAGCGGGCGAGGATCGCCTCGATCACCGGCTTCTCGCGCTCGCTCACGCCGGAGATGGTGAGGTTTTGCGAGGGCGTGAGACGGAAGTCGCCGCGGTGCATCTGCGCGATCTCGCGCAGGGCCGTCTTCATCGGCCAGCCGGCGCGGTCCACGATGCGACCGGAAAGGATGTGCAGACCGTAGAACCAGGAGCCGTCGGCGTTCTTGTGCCAGCCGTGCGGATCCTGAACCGTGGTGAACGCGACCGGACGCGCGGGGCCGAAGACGACGCCGCTGCGCTTCTCGACCTCGGCCTTGAACCACTCGACGCCCTTGTCGGCGATGGTGTATTTGAGGCGCGCGTGCTTGCGGTTGGTGCGGTCGCCGTGGTCGCGCTGGGTGGTGAGGACGGCTTCGCCGACCTTGTTCACCTGATCGCGCGTGATGAAACCGAGCGTGTCGGCCAGGCGCGGGAAGGTCTCCTCGTTGCCGTGGCTCATGCCGAGGCCGCCGCCGACGGTGACGTTATAACCGAGGAGTTTTCCCTCCTGGATGATCGCGATATAACCGAGGTCCTGCGAGTAGACATCCACGTCGTTCGAAGGCGGGACGGCGAAGCCGGTCTTGAATTTGCGCGGCAGGTAGGTCGCGCCATACATCGTCTCGACCTCGGGCTCGCCGCCGGCGACCAGTTCCTCGTCGAGCCAGATTTCATGGTAGGCGCGGGTCTTCGGGAGCGCGTAGTCGCTCCAGTTTTTCGCGTCCTGGTAAACTTGCTCCAAGACCGGCGACTGCTCGGGGTTGACCGGCGCCATGACGTTGCGGTTCACGTCGCCGCAGGCCGCGATCGAGTCGAGCAGCACCTTGTGCATGCCTTGGATCAAGGGCTTCATGTTGCCCTTCAGCACGCCGTGAAACTGGAAGGTCTGGCGCGTGGTGATGCGCAGCGACGGCAGCGCGAGGTCGGTCGCGAGCTGGTCGAGCACGAGCCACTGCTGCGAGGTGGCCTTGCCGCCCGGGAGGCGCACGCGAAGCATGAACGAGTAGGCCTTGTCCTTGCCCGCCTTCTTTAACGCGATGCGCTGATCACGGTCGTCCTGCATGTAGGTGCCGTGGAATTTGATCAGCTGCTCCGAATCGGCGGAAACCAGCGGCGTGGAGAGGTCGGCGAACTCCGCCTTCAGGTTGCCACGCAGATGACGCGAGGCGGTTTTGATACCCTCGTTGGCAACGAGGGGCTTGGAGGCGGGGGCGGAGTCGGAGGACATGGCGGACGAAATAAAAGGGATGAAACGTGGTAATTTCCCAAGTTTTGCGCGAGGGGCAAATGCTTTAATTAGTAAGTTTACTCTATTACCAAAGATTAAATCAGGGGCGACGCATATCAAGCTACGAATAGCTAACTTGCAAATATACCCATCAGCTCGGAGCCAACCGCATCGGCCAACAATCGTCCGGCCCGGGTCAATTTCACGACGTTCTCGCTGCGCACGAGCAGATCCGAGGCCTCCAAACGCGCCAGCTCCGCGTCCATCCGAGTCCAACCGGCCACGCCAGGAAAGCGGGCCCGCACGCTGTCCAGATCCACGCCATCGTTGAGGCGGAGCCCAAAGACCAGCGCGTCCTCCGCGAGCAAGGCGGGCGTGAGCGTGACGCGGTCCTCCGTCATGCGCTCGCCGGCGGCGACCTGCGCGCCCCACTTGTCGAGGTCGGCGGGATTGGCGCCGCGCAGCCCGGCGTGCTGGCCGGCCGCGGAGGGGCCGCCCCCCACCCACTCGTGCATGCGCCAGGTATTCAGATTGTGGAGACAACGGTGCCCCGGCCGGGCGAAGTTGGAGACCTCGTATTGGTCGTAGCCGGCGGCGGCGAGCTCGTCCCAGGCGCGGCCGTAGAGCCGGGCCTCGTGCTCGGGGTCGAGCTTCACCTTCCCCTGCGAGAGCTTCACCCAGAGCTTGGTGTCTTCCTCGAAGGTGAGGCAGTAGGTCGAGAGGTGGTCGGGCGCGAGCGAGACCGCCGTGCGCAGGTCATCGACCAACGCGTCCTCGTCCTGGCCGGGCAACGCGAACATGAGGTCGAGGTTCACGCTCGCGAAACCCGCCGCGCGCACCCGCTCGTAGGCGCGCATCACCTGCTCGCGCGTGTGCTGCCGGCCGAGCGCGTCGAGCAAGGCGGGCGAAAAACTCTGCACGCCCATCGAAACACGCGTGACCCCGAGCGATTTCAACGCGGCGAGACGGGCCTCGGTCACGGAGGCGGGCGCGAGCTCGACCGTCCACTCCGCCGGTCGTCCACCGCAGGCGCCGAGCACGATTTCGCCCAGCACGCGCAAGTCGTCGGGCGCGAGCAAACCGGGCGTGCCGCCGCCCCAGAAGACGGTGTCGACCGGGCGGCGCCAGGCGATCAGCGCGAGTTCGCGGCGCACGTTGTCCAGATAGCCCTTCACTCCCTCGCGGGTCGGCGTCGTCTGGTAGAAGGCGCAAAAATCGCAGGTGCTCGCGCAAAAGGGCACGTGTAGGTAGAGCCCGAGGGGGCTTTTCGCGAAAGCCGCGTCAAGCGCCGGGGCGTCCATTTCCTGCTTTGCCATGGAAGGGTTGGCCATTATCGCTGTCGGCTTACTAGATTCATCTATCGCGATGCACCACCAATCCGTTTTCACCCTGCCCCGCATCCTCCGCGCCGTGTTTTGCGCCGCCGCCCTCGCCTTGCTCGCGGGTTGCGATCTGAAGCTCACGGACCTGACGCCGAAGGTTTTGCCGGAGAACCCCTCCC
>CAMLNJ010000236.1 GCA_946481225.1 uncultured Verrucomicrobiota bacterium
CGCCCGGCCCGCTCTCGCTCGACCTCGCCTGGAGCGCCGTCGCCAACGCCACGAGCTACACCGTGAAGTATTCCACCGTGAGCGGCGGCCCCTACGCCACCTTGTCGTCCGGCGCGTCCGCGCTCACGCAGGCCCACTCCGGCCTCACCTACGGCGCCACCTACTACTACGTCGTCTCCGCGAACAACTCCGCCTACGACGGCCCCGCCTCGGCCGAGCTCGCAGCCAGCCCGGCCTCCGCGCTCCTCACCGAAGCGGAGTCCGCCACGCCGGCCTTTGTGATCACGCCCGCCTCCGGCGAAACACCCGCGACCGCCACGCTCACCACCGCGACCTCCGTGGCCGGGCATGGCTACCAGTTGCAGACCACCACCGATCTCGCCGCCGGCACCTGGCTCGACGTCGGAGATCCGGTCATGGGCAACGGCGCGCCCCTTCAGTTCTCCACGCCCTACGACCCCGCCGAGCCACGCCGTTTCTACCGCGTCCAGATCACGCGCTGAAAGCGGTCCGAGCCGGATCTGCTCGATGTAGGCCCGACCGTGCCAGCGGTCGGGCTTTCTCGCGTGCAGACATGCCGTGCCAGCGGTCCGGCCCACACAAAGCCGACGCGAATCCCGCACGCCGCCGTGCACTGCCATGCAAGCGCATGCATGAATCCGCCTCCGTATCCTTTTGCCAGATACGCCTTCGGGCGATGCCTTCGACGTAGCCCACGGAGCCCCCTCCGCCGCGTTACCCCGAACCCCGCCCCGTTCCCCTCCGCGATTCGCGCCCGAGCCCTTCCCATCCGATGTCGGCCCCCCTTCCGTCCGGCCGGATGAGCGCGGCTTCGGCGCGATCCACCTCCGGAGGTTACGCCGCGCCTTGGTGTCGCGGCGGTCTGTGGTCGTTCAACCCAGACAGACATACCCCCATGAACACCTCCCCCTGGCGCCCGCTTTTGCGGCGCATCTTCCTGCCGAGTCCCACCGGCTCATTCCGGCGCATCCTCACGATGGCCGCCGCGAGCGTCGCGTTGCTGACGCAAACCTCCGCGCACGCCTACACCCATCCCTGCCTGCCGCTCACGAACGCGGACATCGCCGCCCTGAACGCCAACAAGTCGACCGGCCAGTGGGCGACCGGCTACGCGGCCTTCGCCGCCGACATCCACGCCAGCCTCGACTACGCGCAACAAGGCCCGTTCGTCGAAGTCGGACGCAATCCCAACGTAAATCTGAACCAATGGCGCAACGACATGAAGGCCATCTGGGCGCTCTCACTGCAATGGAAGTTCACCGGCGATCCTGCCTACGCCGAGAAGGCCAAGGGCATCCTGCTCTCTTGGGCCAACACGCACACCGTCTGGTCGGGCGTGGAGCCCTATCTCGAGCACGGCGATTGGATGAAGTTCTACGGCACCGGCGCCTCCATCCTCCGATCCTACTCGGGCTGGACGACGGCGAACACGACCACGGTGAAGAACTACATGGCCAACATCCACTACCCGTCCACCACCGTGGACATCCCCCTCCGCTCGGCCAACCAGGGCGCCGCCCACCTCGAGGGCGCGATGGGCGTGGCCGTCTACAACGACGACACGAGCCTGTTCAACCGCGTGCTCAAAGCCTATCGCACCAACGCCTGCACCGGCCTGCGCAACACGCAAAGCAACGGCCAGATCGGCGACACCGGCCGCGACGTCGGCCATGCCCGGGTGGAGCTTCTCCACTACGCCTGGATCTCCGAGGTCGCCCTCAAGGCGGCGGGCGTCGATCTCTTCACCGAAAGCAACAACCGACTCCTGACGGCGGGTGAATATTTCTCGAACTACAGCAACGGCGGCAGCCCGACCTTCATCAAGTCCGGCTCCTGCTATTTCGATATCTTCACCCAGATCAGCAGCCACTCTCCCGGCACCCGATTCGCCACCATCGGCCCCGACTTCCTACACATCCTCCACAGCGCCTACGTGGTCCGCAAGGGGCTCAACATGCCCTACCTCACCGCCTACCGGGCGAAGCAGACCGACGACATGTTCACCTGGGTCTTCCGCAAGGCCTCGGATGGCACCACCGGCTCGTCGCTGCCCGGCATCGTGACCGTCACGCCCTGGACCACCAACAGCGTCGGCAACCTCACCCGAGTCGACATCGGCGGCTCGCTCCCGGCCAGCACCGTGGGCTACAACGCCGGCACCTGGTCGGTGACGGGCGGCGGCGCCGACATCTGGGGCGGCGCCGCCAGCGACAGCTGCGCTTTCGTCTACGCTCCGGTGGTCGGCGACGCGACCATGGTCGCCCGCGTCACCGGAGTCGGGACCGCCTCCGCCCCCATGGCCGGCCTCATGTTCCGCGAGACGCTCGCCGCGAACTCCAAGATGGCCATGATCGTCAACTTCAAGGGCACCGCCGGCACCACGGCGGGCGTCGACGGGCTCGGCATGAGCACCCGAGGCGCGACCGCCAACTCGCACTACACCCACGCCCGCTGGCACCCCCAAGGCGGCGTCCCCTATTGGATAAAAATCGAGCGCCGCGGGACCCAGATCACCCAGTTCTCCTCTCCCGACGGGACAAACTGGAGCCCCTCCCACAACGCCGAGTTCTCCACGCTCGCCCCCGTCGGCTACATCGGCCTTTGCGTCGCCTCCCGCGCCAACGGCACCGCCACCACCGCGACCTTCACGAATGTCGCCGTTTCCGGCGGCCTCGCGGACGGCACCTACCGCATCCGCAGCCGCGCCACCGGCCGCTACCTCGACAGCTGGGGCTCCACGACCAACGGCACGCCGCTTTACCAGCATACAGGCAGCACGAGTAACAACCAGAAATGGGCGCTCGTCACCACCAGCGGCTACTCGAAGCTCACCGCCGTCGGCGGCGGAAAGATCATCGACAGCCTGGGCCTGAGCGGCAACGGCACCGCCGCCGGACTCTGGGCCGCCAGCACCAGCACGAACCAACAATGGAGCGTCGTCGCGCTCGGCAACGGCTACTACAAGATCGTGAACATCGCCAACGGCTACTGCCTCGACACAGGCGGTCTCAACGCGGATCAGACGCCCGTCCAGTTCTGGGGCACCGGCGGCAGCAACAACCAGCAGTGGGCCTTCGAGCTCCAGTAGGCCGCGCCCTTCCTCTGTATTCAACGGTCAGATACTTCGTCCGCGGGTCGCCGCCCCGCGGACGCCCTCGTTTAAGACATGACAACGGAACCCGCCTCCTTTCCGCGCGCCGTCGCCGTCTGCGTCCTCGCCGCGCTCCTTTCCCTCGGCGTCGGCCTCGCCGTTCGCCGGCACCAAAATCCGCCACCCTCGCCCGCGGCGCCGGCGAAAACGCCCGCGAAGACAACACCGATCGATCACGCGCCCCTTTCCCTGGCCGAGTTCCGCGCCGCCGTCGAAGACGGAAAAACCCTCGTGATCGACGCCCGCGACGACGTCGCCTACGCCCGCGGCCACGTGCCGGGCTCGCTCTCGCTGCCCAACCGTCGTTTCGACGCCGGCTACGCGCGGTTGCGGTCCCGCCTCGAGGCCGACCGCGGCCGCCCCATCGCCCTCTACTGCGCCAACACCTACTGCGGCGACAGCGGCGAGGTGCAGGCCCGGCTCCGCTCGCTCGGCTTCACCCACGTCGCCGTCTTTCCCGACGGCTGGGACGCCTGGAAAACCGCCGGACACCCCGAGGAAAAGAGCGACGTCGCCGTCTTCGCCCTCGCCCCGTGGAAGAATCCGTCCTGAAAACATTGATACGTCTCCCCGCCATGAAAAGACGCGACTTCGCCTTGTGCCTGCTGGCCTCCCTGCTGCTGCCCGCATCGATTATTCTGCTCCGACCCGTCGGACAAAACTCCCTCGCCGTCGCAAACCCCGCCTCGCCCGCCCCATCGCCGGCGCCTGCCGTCGCGCCCAAGGCCGCGCCAGCACCCGCGCCCGAAACAATCCTCCGGTTCGTCCAGACTATCGAAGCATGGGAAACCGCCAGCGGCATCGACGGCGACCGGCTCGAAGAACAGCTCCGCGACGCGATCACCGACGAAAACGCCGAGGCCCTTCTCCGCTCCCTGCCGCCGCGTTTCCACGGCACCTACGTTGGCAATCTGCTTCTCGGCCGCTGGGCCGCGCGGAACCGTGGCGCCGCCCTCCGTTGGCTCGCCGCACAAAGCAAACCCACTCTCTTCGAGGTCAACGCCGCCGTGAAAAACTGGAGCGTGCAGGACGGCGCGGGCCTCGAGCGTTACGTGGACGGCCTCCCGCCCTCCGCCTGGAAAAATCTCGTGCTCGAAAGCACCGGTCGCGACGCCCTCACGCACAAAGACCCCGAACTCGCGTTCTCCCTGCTCCAGGGCATGGGCGACAGCCCCGCCAAGATCCCGCTGCTCGCCAACGCCGCGCAGCAGTGGGCGCAATGGGATCCGCGCTCCGCCGTCGAGGAGATCAACAAGCTTCCCGCCCCCGCCGCGAGGGAACGCTTGATCCTCGCCGTCGCCGGCGGCTACGCCTCGGTCAATCCCGACGCCGCCGCCGACTGGCTCCGCCAATCCTTCCCCGACGGCGCCACGCTCGACCGCGGACTTGCCGGCGTGATGCAGGCCTGGACCAGCGCCGGGGATCCCGCGTCGGCCGCACGTTGGGTCACGAAACTCCCGCCCGGCCCCACCCGCGATCACGCCTTCAAGGAACTGATCGCCGCCTGGAATCACGAAAGCTCCGAAACGCTCCAAAACTGGCTGAGCACCCTGCCCGAAGGCGCCCTCCGCGCCCAGGCGGACGCCGCCCTCGGCTCGCTCGCCTCGCTCCCCTGAAACACACCTCCTGCCCGGCCTCCCTTCCCTCCGTGAACTCCGTGTCCGAGCTCAGGCTCGGCTCCGCGGCGGAAACCGCGGGAATATTGCGCTCCGCCCCCTTTTATAGACACCCTTGTTCGCGACATCGGCGCCGGCCCCCGCCCCACTCCCCGCGCCACCGCCGATTTCGTGAAGTCATGGCCCACCCCACGCCCGACCGCTCCCCGATAACCCAGTCCGACATCGCGCGCGCGCTCGGCGTCTCGGTGTCCACCGTTTCCCGCGCGCTGAAAAACGATCCGGCCATCCCCGAAAAACGCCGCCTGAGCGTCCAGGAAACGGCGGCGACCCTGGGCTATCGGCCCAACCCGATCGCGGCGACGCTGGCCCAGTGGAAATGGAACGCCCCTCGCTCCGTCATCCACTCGTCCCTGGCCTGGCTCAATCTCTGGCCTGATCCGACCTGGCTGCACCGCGTCGGCGAGTTCTCCAAATACCACGACGGCGCGGCCGAAGCCGCCGGCAAGCAGGGCTACCACATCGAGGAGTTTGTCCTGAACGCCCGCATGACCCCGACCCGCCTCGAGAAGGTCCTCGTCGCGCGCGGGATCACCGGGATCTTCATTCCGCCGCAAAAGGTATCGCCCGACTGGACCGATTTTAATTGGGGCAACTTTTCCGTCGTGCGCTTCGGACGCTCCTGCATCACGCCACGCTCTCATCTCGTCACCAGCAACCAGGTCGCCACCACCTTGATGGCTTTCCGCGAGATCGAAGCCCGCGGCTACCTCCGCATCGGATTTGTCACCGGCGGCTGGGCCCTGCGCCGGGGTG
>CAMLNJ010000237.1 GCA_946481225.1 uncultured Verrucomicrobiota bacterium
GGGGGGGGGGGGGGGGGGGGGGGGGGGGGGGGGGGGGTGGGGGGGGGGGGGGGGTAGGCGCGGGCGGCCGCGGGACGAACGCCGGACGAGGTGGCGCGCGCGGCGGACGCGGAGTGGGGCGCGGGCGAGGGCGAGGCGATGTTGCGCCGGCTGGCGGCGGGCGCGACGGAGTTTCGGGACGCGGGCGTGACGCGTCTGGAGCAGGCTTATCGCGCCGAGCGGCTGGTGTTGGCGCTGGATCGATTGCTCGCGGCGTGGCCGGAGCGGGCGCGGGCGAAGGCGGCGGGGCCGGCGCTGGACAAGCTTTTCGCGGAGGCGCAGTCGGTGCCGGATTTTCAGCCGGGGCGATTCGCGATACGGTTGCAGGAATTCGCGGCCGCGGCGGGATTGGCGGGCGCGGAGGCTTTGAGCGATCCGGGGTTCTGAGCGGCTCCGGGGCGTCCGCGAGCGGACGGACTACGGGCCGGGGGTGACCGGGCGGACCTCTTTGCGGAGCTGGGCGTCGCGCGGGAACTTGGCGTAGGGGAGGCGGACGCCGCGAACGAAGTCGTGGTCGGCGCGGAGGCCGGCGGGCGGGTGCCAGCCCACGGCGCCGGAGGCGGCGACGAGGTCGTCCTGCTCTATGCCGTCGCCGGAGACGCCGATGGCGCCGACGAGGACGCCGTTGCGGTAGAGGGGAAAGCCGCCGGGGAAGATCGTGATGCCGTTGGGCAGCTCCGGTTCGAGGAGCGGGTCACCGGTGAGGAGGGGGAGCGAGAACGCGAGTTGTTCGCCGAAGAAGGGGCCGGCGGGGCGATTCGCGATGCCGGGCGGAAAATGTTTTTGCGAGAGGTAGCCGACGGTGCGCGAGGAGACGGCGCGGAGCGGGTCGGCGTTGATGTAGTAGAGGACGGTGCGGGCTTTTTGAACGGAGACGTCCCAGGAGAAGAGGGTGGCGTCGGGTGTGCGGAAGGTGCCGAGGACGACGGGGGCGGCCCCGGGCGCGCCGGGGTTGCTGACGACGCTGATGAAGACCTGGGCGGGGCGGCCGGCGGGGAGGCGGATGCCGGCGCGAGTCCGGCGCGCGCGGGCGGCGGCGGCGGCGAGGATGGAGCGGACCTCGGCGGCGGAGAGGCGCGATTGGCCGTTTATCAGGCCCGGGGCGGGGTCGGCGATGATGGGCGCGCGGAGCTGGCCCGTGACGCCGCCGAGGGTGTCGGCCGGCCAGACAAGGGGGGCAGGCGGGGCGGCGATGACGGGCGCGGGGGCGGAGCCGGGGGTCTTGGCGCGGGCGGCGGGCGTGGCGACGTAGGGCACGCGGATGCCGTCGAGGAGCACGCCGGAACCGAGAATCTTCGCGGGCGGCGCGTAACCGATCTGGCCGGCGAGGGCGACGGCCTCGTCGAAGTCGGCCTTGCCGGCGACCTTCGGGTAGTCGGCGTCGGTCTCGAAGTCGGCCTCGGTGCCGTCGCCGGTGACGCCGACGCCGGCGAACAGGCGGCCGTTTTTGTAGAGGGGGACGCCGCCGGGGGAGCCGGTGAGACGGGTGAGGGGTATGCGGTCGCCGGTGGCGGATCGGAAGTAGTTGACGTCCGAATACGCCATGTTGGAAAAGCCGACGCCGACGAGCGGGCCGGCGGGGCGGTTGCGCACGCCGGGCGGAAAATTCTGCTGGATGATGAAGAGGGCGGTGCGCGGCGTGAAGGACTGCTCGTTGGAGCTGAGGAATACGGCGGTGCCGGCCTTGGACACGGCGCGGAAGCGCTCTTCGGCGCCGATGCCGGAGGCGGGTTCGCCGTTGGCGCGGAAGAGGGCGAGTTCGCGGCCGTCGCGGTCGACGAGGGCGATGACGGAGCGGGGAAATTTTTCCAAGGCGCGGTCGGCGGCCTGTTGCGCGACGCGGGAGAGGTCGGTGGCGTCGTAGGCGGGCGGGGTGACGGCCGGGGAGCGGGCGCGGAGGACGGCGGGCGCGGCCAGGGCGAGGAGGCACGGGGCGGCGAGGACGCGGAGGGAAACGAGTGCGCGCGCGAGCATGGCGGAAGGCTAGGTCCGGTGGTGGAGGCGAGGCGAGAACTCAGAGTTCGACGTCGCGGCAGCGGGCCTCGAGCTGGCGGGCGACGAGGTCGATGGCGGCGGCGTCGAGCGGCGGGACGACGAAGCCGGTGTGGCCGGAGGCCGGCGGGCGCTCGATGGCGGCGGGGAGCTCCTTGGGGTTGAGGACGTTTACCGGGCCTCGGCCTTTGCGGATGATCATCCAGCCGGGAAAAACGAGCAGAGGCTGCACCGGGATGGGGCGGCCGAGTTGGCGTTGGAGAAACTCGGCGAGCCATTCAGCCTGGCGGCGGGCCTGTTCAAGTCCGTGCTGGTCCTCGCCCCAAGGGTAGGCGAGGGCGCGGCCGTCGTAGATGATCTCGTGGGCCATGAAACCGACGCGGGCGCGGCCTTTGCGGCGGGTCTTGGTTTCGATGGCGAAGACGCCGGCGGGGCCGACGACGACGTGGTCGATGTTGAAGGGAGGATTGGCGGAGCCGGCGGGCGGATCGCCGGCGGGGAGATCGTGGAAGACGCGGTGGCCGGAGGCCTTAAGCGGTTCGAGGTGCTCGGCGACGATGCGTTCGCCGAAGAGGCCGAGGCGGGTGTTGCGCCGGCGGTCGACCCAGCCGATCACCCGCCGCGCCCGGGCGATGATCAGAAAGGCAAAGGCCACGGCTCCTCCGGCGGCGAGGACCAGGCCGGTCCAGCCTTGGATCCAGGCGGCGAGAAAGAAGCCCGCGCCCAGGGCGAGAACGGGGATGAGCAGTCCGGCGATGACGGCGTTTTCGATCTTCTCGTCCAGTTGAGCGATGCGAAGGCGCAGCGATTCGCCGGGGCCGCGAAGGAGCCGGGTGTTCTCGGGAAAGGGGGCGCGGTCCTGGCGGGAGCGATCCCGGAGCCAGAGCAGGAGCACGACGATTCCGAGGAAAACGACGGCGTAGCCGATGCTGAAGTAAAACGGACTCATGCCGTCACAGGCAGCACGGGCGGCAGCGGGCAGTCGAGCGCGGCGGCGAAGGCGCGGAGCATGTCGGCTTCGGCCATGGTGAGACGCGAGTCGGCGGTGAGCGCGGTGGCGAAGGCTTGCAGCACGCGTTTGCGGAAGGGCGCGGGCGTGTGCGCGAGGTGTTCGAGGGCGAGATCGAGGTCGTCCCAGGTCGAGGCGCCGTCGGGGCGGTAGGAGAGGGGCGGCTGGATGCCGTTGAACTCGATGGCGGCGCGGGCGAAGGCCTGGGCGGCGGCGCGTTCGTCGGCGGCCTCGATGCGGGCCGCGACGGAGAGGGCGAGGGAGAGCTCGGGGACGACCTGGTTGGGGGCGAGGACTTGGATGGCGTCGCGGGGTTTGGCGGCGAGGCCGAGGTTGCGGGTGACGAGCTTTTGGAGGGCGAACTCGCGGACGCTGATCTGGCCGTCGGCGCGGGCGAGGGCGTCGAGCGTGTCGAGCAGCGTGGCGGCCGCGGCGGGGGCGAGTTGGCGGAGGGCGGGCGCGGCGAGTTGCAGGAGCGCGAGGTGGTGGTCCGAGGGCAGCGGTTCCAGTTCCATGCGGAGCCGGGCGGCCTGCCGCGCGGCGGCGGGGTCGGAGCGGTTGGCGATGAGTTCGAGCAGGCCGGTCAGGGAGGCGTCGGCCGAGCCGCTCGGGAGGCAGAGGGCCAGGCAGAGGCCGGCGGCCTGGGCGGGGTCGTGGGCGGCCTCGCGAAGCGGATCGGGGAGGGCGCCGAGGAGACCGCGCCCGGCTGCGACGGTCCCCGGCGAGAGCTGGCCGGCGGCGCCGATGAGCTCGGCGGGATCGATGCGCACGCGCTCCGGGTGGAATGCGTAGGCGGCGGAGGCTGGGGCGTCGAAATATGCGCCGGCGTCGTCGAAGGCGGGCGGCTCGGCCTTGGAGGCGACGAAGCCGCCGTCCCAGCCGGGCTCGAGGGCGCGGATGCGGTCCGCGAGCGGCGGGTGGGTGGAGAAGGGATGGGAAAGGCCGGCGGCGAAGGTCTGCGCGAAGCAGAAGTGGCTGACCTCGTCGGCGCGGTCGTGAGCGAGAACGCCTTCCAGGGTGGTGCCGCCGAGGCGCTTGAGGGCGCCGGCGAGGCCGGCGGGGTTCCGGGTGAACTGCACCGCGGCGGCGTCGGCGAGGAACTCGCGCTGGCGGGAGACGGCGGCCTGGATAAGGCGGCCGAAGAGGTGGCCGACGTAGCCGATGACGAGGAGAGCGACGCCGGAGGCGAGGACGAAGAGAACGAGGCCGAGGCCGTCGCCGGAGTTTTTCCCGCGTCGGGAGGAACCGGATACGCGGACTCCCGAGAGGGTGCGGAGGATGCCGCGGCCGATGATCGAGAGCGCGAGGATGCCGTATACGAGCGCGGAAAGGCGGGTGTTGAGCCGCATGTCGCCGTTGAGAATGTGGCTGAACTCGTGGGCGATCACCCCTTGGAGCTCGTCGCGGGAGAGGCGGGCGAGCGCGCCTTCGGTCACGGCGACGGCGGCGTCGGCGGGGGAGTAGCCGGCGGCGAAGGCGTTGATGCCGGATTCGCCGGGCAGGACGTAGACGGCGGGCGCGGGCAGGCCGGAGGCGAGGGCCATTTCCTCGACGACGTTGAGGAGGGTGCGTTCGCGGAGGTCGGAGGTGTCGGTCGCGATGAGCCGTCCGCCGACGCGCTCCGCCACGGCCGGGCCGCCGGCGCGGAGCGCGAGCCAGCGGGTGAGGCTGGCGACGCCGCTGACCAGCAGGGTGAAAAGCGCGACGCCGCCGAACAGCTCGGGGCGCCACCAGCGGTGGTCCGTGCGGGTGAAGCCGATGTCTCCGATGAACACCGCCGCGGCGTAAAGCGCGGTGATCGTGCCCAGGAGGGCGAGGGCGAAGAGGGCCACGAGGCGGACGGAGCGGCGGCGGGCGCGATCTTGGGCCTCGAAGAAGTCCATCGGAGGATCGGAAGCGGGCGGCGCGTTTTCGCTCAGCGGGCGTTCGGCGAATGGGGCATCGGCGGCGAGGTGAAGCCGCGGGCGCGGGCCGCGGCGAGGCGCGGCCGGCGGACGAGGAAGAAGTAGAGGATCGCGCCGAGCCAGCCGGTGAAGACGAGAATAAGAATCCACACGAGGCGGTGGTTGCTGTCGCCGAGCGGTTCGGGGGCCTGCGCGCAGTCGACCAGCATCCAGACCCAGAAGGCGAAGGCGGCGAGGGCGAGGAGGGCCGCCAGGACGAGGAGGACGATAAACCCGATGCCGATCCCGACGCCGACGGATTCGGGCGAGACCTGGGCGAGAAGCGCGGCGGGGGGCGGGAGCATGACCGGAGGACGGGGGGCCGGCGGAGGGGGGATGAACGCGGCGACGCGGCGCGCGCGGGGCCTTGGTTTAGAACGACACCTTGGGGGCGACCCGTTCACCGGGGTTGTCCACGGTGAAGAGCTCGGCGGGCTGGAAGCCCATGGCGCCGGCGAAGAGGACGGTGGGGAACGTCTCGCGCCGGGTGTTGTAAGTCATGACGGCGTCGTTGAATGCTTGGCGCGCGAAGGCGATTTTGTTCTCGGTGGAGGTTAGTTCCTCGGTGAGGCGGAGCATGTTTTGGTTGGCCTTCAGCTCGGGGTAGGCCT
>CAMLNJ010000238.1 GCA_946481225.1 uncultured Verrucomicrobiota bacterium
TGACTGGAGTTCAGACGTGTGCTCTTCCGATCTGGCCTATGTGTTCCTCGCCTCCGCCGATTCGAGTTACATGACCGGCCAGGTCCTGCATCCGAACGGCGGGGAGATCATCAATGGCTAGGCAAAACTTTCCCACACCATGAAAATCCTCCTTGTCGGTGACGAGGCGCGGATGCGGCGCCTGATGGCATTCGGGCTCGCGACCGCGTCGGACCAACCCTCCCTGGTCGGCTCTCTCCCGGAACTGGGGCGATTGCCCGGGCTCCGCGATTACGACGTGGCCCTTCTCGATTGGGAAATGCGGGCGGAGGAGGCCTCCGAGGTTCTCGCCCGCCTGCGTCAGCTCGCCCCGGCCGTGCCGGTGGTCGCCATGACCTCCCGCGAGGCGCGCGTCGCCGACGCGGTCGCGGCGGGCGCCGTGGACACCCTGATGAAGCCTATCGACATCGATGTCGCCCGCGCCGCGCTCTCCCGCGCGGCCTTGCCCACGACCGCCGCGGCGTCGGGTCCGGCCTCGGCCGCCGTGGGCAGGGACGCCGTCGCGTCCCCTGCGCCCGCGCTCGCGCCGGTCGCGTCGGCCCCGAAGCACGCCGCGCCGACCGCGCCGGCCGCGCCGGCCGAGCTCACGACGAAAAGCCAGTTGCTGCGGCGTCAGCTCCTCGTCGCCACAAAGGCGGCGAAGACGATGGTGAACGTGCTGCTCCTCGGCGAGAACGGCACGGGCAAGACCCACCTCGCGCGCAGCATCCACAACCAGAGCGCGCGCCGCGAGCAGCCCTTTGTCACCGTCAACTGTCCCTGTCTCCAGCCGCAGTTGCTCGAAAGCGAACTCTTCGGCCACGTGCGCGGCGCCTTCACGGGCGCGGTCGCCGACACCGCGGGTCTCGTGTCCGCCGCCGAGGGCGGCACGCTGTTTCTCGACGAGATCGGAGAACTGCCGCCGGCGCTCCAGCCGAAGCTGCTGCGCCTGCTGCAGGAGCGTTGCTACGAGCGCGTCGGCGAGGCGCGCACGCGCATGGCCGACATCCGGATCATCGCCGCGACCAACCGCGACCTCTCGGCCGAGGTCGCCGCGGGGCGTTTCCGCGAGGACCTGTATTACCGCCTCAACGTGATTTCGCTCGAGCTGCCCGCGCTCCGTCAGCGTCCCGAGGACATCCTGTCGATGGCGCAGCAGTTGCTCGAGGAATTCGCCAAGTCGACGGGACGGAAACTGGTCGGCTTCTCCGCCGAGGCGCGCATGGCGCTGCAACGCCACTCCTGGCCGGGCAACCTCCGCGAGCTGAGAAACTGCGTCGAGCGCGCGGTGATCCTCTGCGAGCGCGAGGTCATCGGGCTCGACGACATGCCCAACCTTTCCGCGACGCCGGTGGAGGCGACGCCGCAGGTCGGCGACTTCGTGACGCTCGCCACGCTCGAGGAGGCGCACATCCGCCGCGTCGTCGAGCGGGCCGGGAGTTTCATGCAGGCCGCGCGCTTGCTCGGCATCAACAAGACCACGCTCTACCGCCGTCGCCGGCGGCAGGATGAGAACGCCGGAAATACGCTGCCCTTCGACGAGGATCTGCGCGCCGCGATGACCGGCTGACCCTTTGCCCCGATCCCGAACGCATCCCCTGCATCGATAACGCCGCACCGTTTGTTTCCCCCCCTCCTCATGAGCACCTCCACCATCCTGCTGATTATTCTGCTGCTGCTGGTCCTCGGCGCCGTGCCGACCTGGCCCTACAGCCGAAGCTGGGGCTACGGCCCGAGCGGCGTGCTGGGCCTCATCCTCATCGTGTTGGTCATCATGGCCATCACGGGACGCTTGTAGGCCGGGCGAACCGATCGGGCCCGGTGGTCGCATCCGCGTGGCAAGGTGGGCGGGCACGTTTCCGTGCCCGCTTCGGACGGCGCGAACGATGGGCGGAGGGACCCGCCCATCCACCTATAATCGCAGCGACGGGCGGCGGGCATGCCCGTCCACTTGTGGCCCCATGACGCTCAGGTGCCGCAGAACGTGCGGTAGGCCTCGAGGCTTTGCGGGGCGGGGGATTTGTATTCCGGCGCGACGCGTTCGTGGTCGTAGGGATCGGCGAGGACCGCGAGCAGCCGTTCCATCGGGGCGAGGTCGCCCTCTTGCGCGGCGGCGAGCGCGGCCTCGACGAGGTGGTTGCGAGGGATGAAGGCGGGATTCGCGGCGCGGCGCAGCGCGGCGGACTCCTCCGCCGTTTGCGGCTGGCGCGCGAGCCGGGCCTGCCAGCGCGCATGCCAGACGCGGAAATCCTCGTCGGAAAGCGCGGCGAGCGCGCCGGTGTCGGCGGAGGAGAGGGCGGCGAAGGTGTTGATGAAGTCCATTCGGCCGCGCTGCATCCATCCGAGGAGGGCCTCGATGAGATCCTTGTCGTCGGCCTCCTCGGTGAAGAGACCCAGCTTGCGGCGCGTGGCGGCGAGCGAGTGGCGGAGGAAATGGTCGGAGAACCGTTGCACGGCGGCGGTGGCCAGCTCGACGGACTTGGCCTCATCGGGGTGGAGCAGGGGAAGCAGCGCCTCGGCGAAGCGGGCGAGGTTCCACTGCGCGATGCGCGGTTGGTTGCCGAAGGCGTAGCGGCCGTATTGGTCGATCGAGCTGAAGACAGCCGAGGGATCGTAGGCGTCGATGAAGGCGCAGGGGCCGTAGTCGATGGTCTCGCCGGAGAGCGTCATGTTGTCGGTGTTCATCACGCCATGGACGAAGCCGACGGACATCCAGCGCACGATTAACGCGGCCTGGCGCTCGATGGCGGCCTCGAGCAGGGCGAGCGGCGGGTTGTCCGCGCCGGCGAGATCGGGGTAGTGGCGGCGGACCGTGTAATCGCAAAGCGCGCGCAGGGCCTCGTCGCCGGTCTCGTGCGCGACGGCGGCGGCCCACTCGAAAGTGCCGACGCGGATGTGGCTGGCGGCGACGCGCGCGAGGACGGCGCCGGGCAGGGGGCCCTCCTGACGCCAGACCTGCTCGCCGGTCGCGGCGACGGCCAGACTGCGGGTAGTGGGGACGCCGAGCGCGTGCATGGCCTCGCTCACGATGTATTCGCGGAGCATGGGGCCGAGGGAGGCGCGCCCGTCGCCGCGGCGCGAGTAGGGCGTGGGGCCGGAACCCTTGAGCTGGAGATCGACGCGCTCGTCGCGCGGCGTGAGCTGCTCCCCGAGGAGAATGGCGCGGCCGTCGCCGAGAGGGGTGAAGCCGCCGTATTGGTGTCCCGCGTAGGCTTGGGCGAGGGGCGCGGAACCGGGGGGAAGGCGGTTGCCCGCGAAGATCGCGGCGGCGTCGGGACCCGCGAGCGCGGCGGGATCGATGCCGAGGTCGCGCGCGAGGGCGTGGTTGAGCACCACCAGACGCGGCTCCCGCACCGGAGTCGGCGGCAAGGGCGCGTGCAAGACCGACGGCAGCGAGGCGTAGGTGTTTTCGAGGCGCCAGCCGGCGGCGTCGGAGGGGAGCGCGGGTGCGGACATGCGGCAACAGTTTCGCGAAACGGCGGCGGGTCGAGGACTCGGGTGTTTTTTCGGAGACGGCGGGGCGGATAAGCGTTTTGCGTTTTGGAAGAAAGTGCGCGGCGATCCCGGGTCCCAGCGCAGACGCATGAGCGACGATCCATCCACTTTTACCGACCGCGAGCCCGGCGTGCAGGCGGACGCGCGGGCGGTGCAGCGGGCCTGGCTGCGGGTCGGGATCGGCGTGGCGGTGGCGGCGCAGGCGATGGTGTTTTCGCTCGCGGTGAACCTCACCCCGGCGGAGGGGGCGGGTTATTGGCTCGTGCATGGCGGCCTGCTGGCGAGCGCGCTGGCGACGCTGGCCTTCCTCGGGCGCGATTTGATGGGCGAGGCCTGGGCGGCGCTGCGGGCGCGGCGGGTGTCGATCGACCTGTTGTTTTTGGTGACGCTGCTCGGCGCCTTGGCCGGATCGATCACGAGCACGTTCAGCGGGGCCGGTTCGGTCTATTACGAAGTGGTGGCGGTGCTGATCGTGGTGCACACGCTCGGCAAGATGGCGGGCGCGCGGAGTCGCGCGGCGGCGTTGCGCGCGGCGGACGCGGTCGCGGAGAAGTTTGAGCGTTGCGAGGTGGGGACTCCGGATGGCCGGGAGACGACCATGTTCGTCGAGGAGTTGAAGGGCGGCGAGCGGGTGGTGGCGCGGCCGGGCGGCGCGATCTGCGTGGACGGGGTGATCGCGGAGGGAAGTTCCTATGTGGAGGAGGCGGCCTTGACCGGCGAATGGCGGCCGGTGGCGCGGGGCCCGGGGGACCGGGTCTGGGCGGGCACGCACGCGGTGGACGGACGGCTCGTGATCACGGCGGCGGCGGGGCCGCGCCGGCTCGACGAGATGCTGCGCGCGGTGGCGGAGGCGCGTCTGGCGCCCTCGACCTTGCAGGCGCAGGCGGACCGCTTGATGGCGTGGTTTTTGCCGGTGGTGATCGGCGTGAGCGCGCTGACCTTCGCGGGGTGGTGGCGGGCGGGGGCGCCGTGGGAGCGGGCTTTGTTCAACGCGATGGCGGTGCTGCTGGTGGCCTGTCCTTGCGCGATGGGTCTGGCGACGCCCGTGGCGGTGTGGAGCGGCCTGGCGCGGATGGCGCGGATGGGCATCGTCGCGCGCAGCGGGGATTTTTTGGCGGCCTTGGCGCGGGCGGACATGGTGTGCTTCGACAAGACCGGCACGCTTTCGGAGGAGCGGCTGGCGGTGAAAGGCTGGCGCTTCGAGGCGGCGTGGGCGGGGCGGGCGGACGAGTTGAGGCGAATCGTGGCGGCGGTGGAGCGCGGCGTGGCCCATCCGGTGGCGCGCGCGTTGTGCGAGCAAGGAGCATGGAGCGAGGAGCAAGGAGAGCGGAGCTGGGAGCGGGGCGTGGTTGCGCGAGAGTTGCGTGTCGTGGCGGGCCGCGGGCTGGAGGCTCAGGTGCGGGGACTGGGCCTGGTGCGGGTGGGGGAGCGGGAGTTTGCGAGCGGGGAGCGGGGCGCGAGGAGCGAGGAGCCGGAACCGCGGGGAAAGACGGTGTGGATCTCGGTCGAGGGCGAGCCCGCGGCGCGCGTGGAGCTGGGCGAGGCGTGGCGCGTCGGCCTGGCGGAGACGCTAGGAGGGCTGCGCTCGCTTCGGCTGGAGTTGGAGGTGCTGACGGGCGATCGCGCGGCGCCGCCGGAGATCGAGGGGGCGCCGGTGCGCGCCGGGATGACGCCGGCGGAGAAGGAGGAGCATGTGCGCGCGCTGACGGCGCGCGGGCGCGCGGTGTTGTTCGCGGGCGACGGGGTGAACGACGCGGCGGCGATGAGCGCGGCGCACTGCTCGCTCGCGCTGCGCGGCGGGAGCGAGTTGGCGCGGGCCTCGGCGATGGCGGTGTGCGCGGGCGAAGATTTGCGGCGTTTGCCGGAGGCGGTGGCGGTGGCGAGGCGCGTCGTCGGCGGCGTGCGCGGGAATTTGCTGTTCGCGGCGAGCTACAATGTCGCGGGCATGGCGCTGGCCGCCGCGGGAGCGTTGCATCCGGTCGCGGCGGCTTTGCTGATGGTGGGCTCGAGCGTGTGGGTCGGCGTGAGGGCGATC
>CAMLNJ010000239.1 GCA_946481225.1 uncultured Verrucomicrobiota bacterium
GCCTCTTCCACCGCCCGCCGCCCCCGCCCTCCGCGTCGAGCGCCCCGCCACGCCCTCGCCTGCTCCGCCCGCCGTCTTCAACCCCGACCCTGGCTCACCCTCCCCCACGCCCGCCGCGCCGACCGCTCCCTATTTCCCGCACGATCCATCCCTCCCTCCGTCTCCCGCCGAGCCCCCGCCCGCCTACCCCGCCGCCACCGAACGGCCGAGCCTCTCCGCCGAGCCCAGCCCGCTGACCTCCAATCCCGACCTCTCAGGTTTCAAATCTCCGCCCCCAGACCTCTCCTCCCCGCCTCTTCCTCGCGCCGGCGTCCGCTCCACCGACTACATCCCCGCCCACCACGGCCACGGCTGGGACGCCCCCGCCGCCTACCCGAGCGCCGCCGATCCCTTTTCGCGCCCCGCCCACACCGAGCCCATGCCCGACCGCTGGCGCGACCCGGGCTTCACCCCGTGGCGCCGCTACACCGCCGGCGACACCAACGAATCCCCCTTCGCCCATCCCGAGCCCGAAACCTGGCACTGGTATCGCCAAAGCCTCCTCAAGGGCGACCTCCCCATTCACGGCCAGGACTGGTTCCTCGCGCTCACCGCCTCCTCCGAAACCGTCTACGAAGATCGCAACCTGCCGCAGCCCAGCGGCAACAGCGCCGCCTCCTCCGGCCAGTTCGACTTTCTCGGCAGCTACGGCACCACCGTCTTCGTCCAAAACCTCGCGATCGACGCCGTCCTCCTCCAAGGCGAGACCGTCTACAAACCGCCGCACCAGACTTTCAAGATCCGCCTCGTCGCCAACTACAACTCCGTCGAGACCGACCAGGCCGGCATCCTCAACCCCGACCCCGCCTTCCCTTCCGACGGCAACGATTCCCCCACCCGTCGCACCGACACCTGGCTCGCCCTCCAAGAGGCCTTCTACGAATACCACATCGCGGACCTTTCGCCCAACTACGACTTCGTCGCCGTAAAAGCGGGTATTCAGACATTCAATACCGATTTCCGCGGCTTCATCTTCAACGACACCCAGCTCGGCGCCCGCCTCCTCGGCAACCAGGACAACAACCGCCTCCAATACAACGTCGCCCTCTTCTCGATGCTCGAGAAGGACACCAACTCCGAGCTCAACACCCTCGACGGGCGCGACCAGATCGTCGCCGTCGCCAACCTCTACCGCCAGGATTTCCTCGTCAAAGGCTACACCGCGCAGGTCTCCCTCCACGGCAACTTCGACCACGGCGCGCGCGAGCTCTACTACGACACCAACGGCGGCATCGTCCGCCCCGCCCCCCTCGGCACTGTCGCCCCCCACGACGTCGACGTCGGCTACCTCGGCTGGGCCGGCGACGGCCACATCGGCCGTCTCAACATCAACCACGCCCTTTACTACGCCTTCGGCACCGACGAGTTCAACGGCCTCGCCGGCCGCCCCGTCGACATCTCCGCCGCCATGGCCGCGCTCGAGCTGAGCTACGACCAAAACTGGATCCGCTACAAAGCCTCCGCCCTCTACGCCACCGGCGACTCCGATCCCACCGACGGCACCGCCACCGGCTTCGACTCCATCGTCGACAACACCAACTTCATCGGCGGCCCCTTCAGCTACTTCGTCCGCCAAGGCTTCAACCTCGCCGGCACCGGCGTCGCAGCCAAGCAACGCTTCTCCGTCCTGCCCAACCTCCGCACGAGCAAGACCCAGGGCCAGGCCAACTTCGTCAACCCAGGCGTCATCCTCCTCGGCCTCGGCACCGACATCGAGGTCACGCCCCGCATCCGCGCCTTCCTCAACGCGAACCACATCCGCTTCGCCGAGACCGAAACCATCCAGACCGCCCTGCTCACCAATCAAGTGGACTCCGACTTCGGCGTGGATCTCTCGATCGGCTTTCAGTGGCGCCCGCTTCTTACGGACAACGTCATCGTCTCCGCCGGCTACGCCCTCTTCCTCCCCGGCCGCGGCTTCGACGACATCTACCGCAACACCGTCCCCGCCGTCCCCGGCTTAAGCAGTTCCCCCACCCCCGACGACCGCCTCCACAGCGCGACCTTGGCCATCACGTTCACCTACTAAACCAGAACGACAGAAGGACAGATCGACAGAACCACAGCCCACTTCCGCATGCCTTTCTCTCTCCCTTCCGTCGCTTTGTTCTCTGTCGCCCTGCCGATCTGTCCTCTGCCGCTCTGTCGATCTGTCGCTCTGCCCTCGCCGCTCTGACCCTCCGTGCTCTCCGTGCCCTCCGTGGTTAAAAAATCCGCTCTCCGCCGCTTCGCCCTCGCCCTCGCCGCCGGCTGGGCCCTCGCCGTGGCGACGCTCGTCATCCTCGCGCCCTCCGCCGAAGCCGAGCGCCTCATCGCCTCCGCCACCCCCGCCGCCGATCCCCATGCCGCCCTCGGCATCACCGGCCCGAACACCTCCGTCTCTGTAGGCCAGACCGCTGGTCTGGCTTCCGTCTCCGCCACCCCGCCCGCCCCGTCCCTCATCGACCAATCCCGCGCCGCCGCCGACCGCAAATCCGCCGGCTGCATCGAGTGCCACGCCAACATCGAGGACATGCACCAATCCCCGCACGTCGTCCTCGGCTGCGTCGACTGCCACGGCGGCGATCCCACCCCCGGACTCACCATGCGCAAGGCCCACGTCGCCCCGCGCAACCCCGACCACTGGCCCTCCTCCGCCAACCCCAACGACTCCTCCGTCCTCCTCAACCACGAGTCCCCCGAGTTCATCCAGTTCGTCAACCCCGGCGACCTCCGCGTCGCCGACAAGGCCTGCGGCGCCTGCCACTCCGAGATCAACGCCCACGTCGGCCACTCCATCATGCGCCACGGCGCCATGCTCTGGGGCGCCGCCCTCTACAACAACGGCGCCACCCCGCAGAAAAATCCGCGCTACGGCCAGGCCTACGGCTCCGACGGCATCCCGCTCCTCCTCCGCTCGCCCATCCCCGTCACCGAAGAGATGACCCTCAAGCAAGGCATCCTCCCCTTCATCGAGCCGCTCCCCCGCTTCGCCATCGGCCAACCCTCCAACATCCTCCGCATCTTCGAGCGCGGCGGCGAAAAGATCACCGAGCTCGGCAACCCCAACGCCTTCGAGCCCCCCGGTCGCCCCGCCCGCCGCCTCTCCGAACGCGGCCTCGGCACCAACAACCGCATCGATCCTGTTTACCTCAACCTCCAGAAGACCCGCCTCCACGACCCCATGCTCGATTTCATGGGCTCGAACACCCACCCCGGCGACTACCGCTCCTCCGGCTGCACCGCCTGCCACGTCCCCTACGCCAACGACCGTTCGCCCACCAACTCCGGCCCCTGGGCGAAATACGGCCACCAAGGCCTCTCCTTCTCCGCCGACCCCATGATCTCCAAAAAGGAGAAGGGCCACCCGATCAAACACCAGTTCACCCGCAGCATCCCCAGCTCCCAGTGCATGAACTGCCACATGCACCAGGGAAACCTCTTCGTGAACCCCTTCCTCGGCTACACCTGGTGGGACCAGGAATCCGACGGCGCGTTCATGTATCCAAAAGAGCAGCACGACCCCACCGACGCCGAACAAGTCGAGCTCGCCACCAAGACTCCCGAAGCCGCCGCCGCCCGCGGCCTCTGGAAGGACCCCGCCTTCGTTGAAAAAGTCGCCGAACTTAACCCCAAGCTGAAGGAAACCCAGTTCGCCGACTACCACGGCCACGGCTGGATCTTCCGCGCCGTCTTCAAGAAAGACAAAGAGGGCAAGCTCCTCACCCTCGACGACGAGGTCATCCCCCACGACGATCCCGAAAAGTTCAAGAAGGCCGTCCACCTCAAAGACGTCCACCTCGCCCGCGGCATGCAGTGCGTGGACTGCCACTTCACCACCGACGTCCACGGCAACGGACTCCTCTACGCCGAGCCCCGCGCCGTCACCGCCATCGAGTGCATCGACTGCCACGGCACCATCGACCAGCGCCCCACCCTCAAGACCTCCGGCGCCGGCGGCCGAGTCGTCGACGGCCAGGTTCTCCCCAACGACCTCGCCTCCGGCTCCACGCCCTTCGGCCCGCGTTTCCGCTGGGAAGGCAAGCGCCTCTACCAGCAGTCCATGATGGACAAGAACCTCGTCTGGGAAGTCCCGCAGACCCTCGACACCGTCGACCCCAAGTCCGACCACTACAACGCCGCCGCCGCCTACGCCAAGACCCTCCGCCGCGACGGCAAAACCTGGGGCAGCCTGCCAAGTGGCACGGGCATCCCGCCCGTGGGTTCGCAAAGTAGCGGGGGCATCCTGCCCCCGGCCTCCGCGCCCCAGCCCACCGACTCCCCCCGCGACCACACCGGCGCCCTCAAGATTCTCTCCACCTCTGGCTCGGCTCCTGGCTCCTCGCTCCCTGCTCCCGGCTCCACCCTCGCCCACGCCAACGCCAACATCGGCTGCCAGGTCTGCCACACCTCCTGGGCCACGTCCTGCTTCGGCTGCCACCTCCCGCTCAAGGCCAACCAAAAGGTCCCCGGCAACAAATACGAAGGCACCACCACGCGCTTCTACACGACCTACAACCCGCAGGTCGTGCGCGACGACGTCTTCATGCTCGGCAAGGACGCCACCTACAAAAACAACCGCCTCGCCGTTCTCCGCAGCTCCTCCGCCGTCATCGTCGGCTCGCAAAACTCCAACCGCGAATGGATCTACTCCCAGCAGCAGACCATCTCCGCCGAGGGCTACAGCGGCCAGGCCTTCAACCCCCACTTCGCCCACACCACCAGCTCCGTCGGCACCACCAAGAACTGCACCGACTGCCACCTCTCCGAGCAAAACGACAACCACGCCTGGATGACCCAGCTCCTCGGCTTCGGCACCGGCACGGTCAACTTCTTCGGACGCCACGCCTACGTCGCCTCCGGCTCCGGCGGCCTCGATGCCGTCGTCTGGACCGAGCGCGACGAGCCCCAGGCCGCCCTCGGCAGCCACCTCCACCGACTCGCCTACCCGCGCAACTTCTCCGAACACGTCACCGCCAACTCCGGCGTGCTCCGCGAGGCGCACCACCACCACGGCAAGGGCGAGGTCCTCGATCTCCTCCAGCGCGGCGAATACCTCTACGCCGCCTGCGGCGAGGCCGGCTTTGTCGTCTTCGACATCGCCAACATCGACAACAAGGCCTTCTCCGAGCGCATCACCACCGCCCCCGTCTCGCCCCTCGGCCAGCGCCTGTATGTGCCGACCAAATACGCCACCAGCGTCGTCTCGCCCTCCACCCTCGCCCTCGACCCGCTGCGCAACCGACTCCCCGAAAACCAGGAGCAGCCCATCGGCCTCAACTACGGCTTCATCTACGTGACCGACCGCGAGGAAGGCCTCGTCATGGTGCTCGCCGCCACCCTCCTCGACGGCGACCCCGCCAACAACTTCTTCGACGAGAAGAAAGACGTCGTCCGCTACAACCCCGAAGGCCTGCTCACGGGTGCGACGCACGCCTACATGGCCGGCACCCGCCTCTACGTCGTCTCGGCCGCCGGCCTTT
>CAMLNJ010000240.1 GCA_946481225.1 uncultured Verrucomicrobiota bacterium
CCGGCGGCTTCCTCGGCCTCGACAACATCGGCGTCTTCGACCGCTCCAAGCCCCTCCCCGGCGGCGGCGCGCTCACCCAGGCCGACGGCACCGCCTGGATGGCCTTCTACTGCTCGACCATGCTCGCGATGGCGCTCGAACTCTCGGAGCACGACCCCGCCTACGAAGACATCGCCTCGAAGTTCTTCGAGCACTTCGTCGCCATCGCCGAGGCGATGAACCACCTCGGCGGCACCGGCCTCTGGCACGAGGAAGACGGCTTCTACTACGATCGATTCATCCATCCCGACGGCGAGTGCGAATCCGTCCGCCTCCGCTCGCTTGTCGGCGTCGTGCCGCTCTTTGCCGTCGAGTTCATCGAGCAGGCCCGGCTCGACCGCCTGCCGGGCTTCGCCAAGCGCACCCGCTGGTTCATGAAGCACCGCGCCGACGTCGCCGCGAAAGTCTCCTTCCTCACCCGCGACGGCTGCGACCCCGGCCGCCACCTGCTCGCCATCCCCACCCGCGAACGTCTGGAGCGCGTGCTCCGCCGCGTGCTCGACGAAAACGAATTCCTCTCCCCGCACGGCGTCCGCTCGCTCTCAAAGGCGTATCAACAACAGCCCTACACCATCCGGCTCCACGGCGAGGAACACCGCGTCACCTACGTCCCGGGCGACTCCGACACCTGGCTCTTCGGCGGCAATTCCAACTGGCGCGGGCCTGTCTGGTTTCCCCTCAACTACCTGCTCATCGAGGCGCTGGAGCGCTACCACCACTTCTACGGCGACGCCTTCACGGTCGAGTTTCCCACCGGCTCCGGCCGGCGTCTGACCTTGGACAAGGTCTCGGAGGAGCTTTCCCGCCGGCTCGGCTCCCTTTTCATTCCCGGCCCGGACGGCGCCCGCCCCGCGCTCGCCGCCGAGGCTCGTTTCGCAGGGGACCCGCATTGGAAGGACCTCGTGCTCTTCCACGAGTTTTTCCACGGCGACACCGGCGCCGGACTCGGCGCAAGCCACCAAACCGGCTGGACCGCGCTCGTGGCGCGCCTGATCGAGCAATATCCGAGGCGGGCGTAAGGTAGGGCGAGACCCGGTTCTTTCCGTCCGGCTCCCTGCTCCTCGCCCCCGGCTCCCCACTCTTATTCGTCCATCTGGATGTCCTTGTTGCGATGCCGCGGGCAACCGGCGCGCAACCAGGCGTTAATGAAGCGGTCGAGGTCGCCGTCGAGCACGCCTTGCGTGTCGGAGGTGCTCACGCCCGTGCGCAGGTCCTTCACCATCTGGTAGGGCTGCAGCACGTAGCTGCGGATCTGCGCGCCCCAGCCGATCTCACCCTTTTCGCCGTAGAAACGGTCCATCTCGGCGCGCTGCTCGTCCTGCTTCTTCTCGTAGAGGCGGGCCTTCAGGATGCCCCAGGCGGAGGCCTTGTTCTTTAACTGCGAACGCTCGTTTTGGCAGACGACGACAATGCCCGAGGGAATGTGCGTGAGGCGCACCGCCGAGTCGGTCGTGTTGACGCCCTGACCGCCTTTGCCCGAGGAGCGGTAGACGTCGATGCGCACCTCCGTCTCCGGGATGTCCATCTTGATCTCGTCCGTCACCTCGGCGACGACGTCCACCGCGCAGAACGAGGTGTGGCGGCGCGCGTTGGAATCGAAGGGCGAGATGCGCACGAGGCGATGAACGCCGCGCTCTGCCTTGCAGTAACCGTAGGCGTTCTCGCCCTTGATGAGGATGGTGGCCTTGCTGATGCCGGCGGTGTCGCCCGGCTGCACGTCCATGAGCTCGGTGGTAAAACCGCGGCGCTCGGCCCAGCGAGAATACATGCGGAACATCATATCGGCCCAGTCGTTCGACTCGGTGCCGCCGGCGCCGGCCTGAATCGAGAAAATGGCGTTGTTGCGGTCGAACTGGCCCGTGAGGAAGGCGCCGATCTCGAGCTGATCCAGCTCGGTCAGCATCGCCGCGCACTGGCTCGCGAGCTCCGCGCCGAACTCCGCCTGCTCGTCGGGCGAACCGGCCTCGATCAGCTCCTTCAACGCGTCCAGATCGTCGGTGCGCTTGCGGAAGTCCCGCACCGGCAATACCGCGCGCTTCAGCCCGTTGACCTTGCCGATGTGCTTCTGCGCCCGCTCGTTGTTGTCCCAGAAAGTCGGCGCGCCCATCTGCGCCTCGAGCGCCTCGATCTCGCGCAGCTTCTGCTCGCCATCGAGAAACTTCCACAGGTGCGTGGCGCGTTTCTTGATGTTCTCGATCTGGTCAAAGGTTTCGGGCGCGATCATGGCGAAAAGGGCAACGACAAGAAGTGCCCGCCGCCGCCCCGCCCGGGCAACCCAATAAAAAAGCCCCGCCGGCCGGGACGGGGCGCGCTTGAGGCTGCGGAGCTTCAGGCGCTGTCTTCAAAATAAACCGACGCTTTGCTTACGCCCTGCGGGTGAAGCGGAAACCAAGCAGGGCCTGCGTTGGCCGAGCTTGGTTTCCACCTCACGAAGCATCGGTTCATTTTGAAAACAGCGCCTAGTTGAAGGCGCCGGCGAACCACTTCTGGTAGTTCTCGCCCAGCACCGGCATCGGCTTCTGCTGGCCGTTGATCGCCGCGATCAGCCCCAGCAGCCAGAGCACGAACAATCCGCCCCAGATGACGAAGGTGGTCAGCACGCCTAGGATCGGGATCAGGGCCAGAATCCCGGCCGCAATACCCAACACCAGGCCGGTTATCAGCAGGCCCAAGGTCTGCCGCAGGTGATACGCGCCCAAGGCCGTTTTCTTGCCGGAGGAATGAAGCACCACGGCGATGACGAAACCAATAAGCGTGATGTAACTGAGGATCGCGACGGTGCGATCCTCGGAAGCGGAAGGAACATTCGGAGAAACCTCGGTGGACATAGGATAAGGAATGGGCTCTCGGAAAGAACTGCCCCAGGCACCACTTACTGTCGATTATAGACAAGCGGAAGAACTACCAGACCCGCCCCGGGTTCCTCCCCTCAAGCGCCGCCTCGATCACATCCGGCAGCTCCGGAAAAAAGTCCAAACCGGTGCGGCGCTCCACCTCGTCCACGGTGGTAAGGAAATCCTCCGTCTCCCCGCCGGCCGACGGTTCCTGCGGCAGCAGAAAGGCGAGGGCTCGCGCCCGGCCTTCGCTTTCGTCGACCACGATCATGTAGCAGGCCTCGGGAATAGCCGGCATTCGTTCCGCGCGACTCCCTCCGCCAGGCGTTTTTTTGGGACGTGCACCAAAAACCGGCCCGGCGAGCACCCAGACCTCCCCGAAGCGGGCCGGCCAGCTCGTCGCGATTTTCATCTCGAGCTGTTTCCACGGGCCCGCGTTGAGGCCGTGCCGCTGCGGAATGATGTTGCTCATCAAAAATGTTTCTCGCTGCGCCTCTTCCCCGTGGCGCGTGGCGACGGCGTAGCTGGGCGCGAGATGCCCGCGGTCGTAACCACTGCCTGAATACGCTTCAGGCTCGATTCGCGCCGCCGTCCGGAGATCGACGCAGAAGCGCCCGGGCCGCTCCGCCGGCGCCGGCAACGGATCGACGTCCGCAACCCGATAGGCGACCCAAAGCGGGTTGCCCAGAACGTCGGAATAGCCGACAAGATATCCGCGGTTCGTGAGCAGGCGGGGAGCCGGATCGCCGGATCGCCCCGTGGCCGCGGGGACGCCCGCATAAAGGTGCGTGCGATCGCCGGCCGCCGGCGGGGCGACCACGAAATCGGGGCTGTAATAAAGCTGGAGGAGATCCCATGCGACGTCGACGAACTCGACCCGCTTGTTATCAGCGAAGGCGTTGCCCACGAGCCGCCGCACCTCCGCCTGTCGCCCGGGCGGTTGGAACAGATACCAGCCGCCGACCAACACGGCGGCCGCCAGATTCAGCCACAGAAAAGCCCGCGTCCGGCGAAAAGGCCGGAGGCGGGCCGAGGGTTTGGCGGAGGGCTTGGGTTTGCGGGCCATGGCGGGTGTAGCCGCGCCCGTGTCGGGCGCGTCCGGCAAAGGGCACGGCCGACACGGCCGTGGCTACAACAAACGACGGATTTAGAAGCTATACGCCGCCGTCACGCCGAACTGGCGGGGGTCGGCCTTCGATTCGTAGCGCTGGGCGCCAAAGCCGTTGTCGAAGAAAAAGACGCGCTTGTCGTAGTCCTCGTCGAAGGCGTTGCGCACCCAGGCGGTCACGCGCCAGCGGGGCCAGGCATAGCCAAGGCTCGCGTTGACGACTTCGTAGGCGCGGCGCTGCTCGGCGTGGGTATTGGACTCGTAGTAGTGGTCGCGGGCGACGAGCTCCACGTTGCCAAAAAGGCCCGCGATGGGCGCGCGGCGCAGGCCGACGGAATAGCCGTAGGCGGGGACGTTGGCGAGATCGCGCCCGCCGCCGACGTCGGTGCCGTTGCTGAGCGTGAAACGATCAAGGTCGGAGTCCATCAGGGCGAGGCTGCCATAAACCGACCAATGGTCGGCGAAGAGGTAGCTGATCTCGTCCTCGAGGCCGTAGGTCTCGGCATCGCCGCCGTTGTCGGTGTAGAAATAGAAGTTGCCGCCGAAACCGGCCGAATCGCGCACCTGCGTGTCGCGGCGGCTGGTCCAGAAGGCGGTCGCGCGGTTGGTAAGACGCTTCTCGAGGGCCTGGCTGCGCAGGCCGACCTCGTAGGTCCAGAGCGTCTCGGACTCGTAGGTGCGGGGATCGGCGGCGCCGAGGCGGGCGTCGGTCGCCACGCCGCCCGCCTTGTAGCCGCGGGTGGCGGACACGAAGCCGGTCTGGTTCGCGGTGAAGTCGTGCTCCCACGCGAGCTTGCTGCCCCAGAGCGTGTCGTCGAAGCGGGGGGCGATGTTCGAGTCGGCCTGTATCCACTCGCCGCGAAGCCCGAAGGTCAGGCGGTCGGCGGCGCCGAAATCGTGGCCAAGCTGCCCGAAAAGCGCGGCGTTCCCGCTCTCGTAACGCGTCGGCATAAGCGTGAAGGGGTCGCTGTAGCGGCCCTTTTCGTTCAACGCGGAGCCGTAGACGCCGAGCGTCCAGCGGTCGATCCAGCCAAGCGCGTCCTGCTCGGCGACGGAATCGACGCGGACTTCCTGGCTATATACCCGGCGGTCGCGGCGCAGATCGCTGAACCAATCTTCGTAGGTGGGCGGAAGCGGCCCGGCGGGACCATCGGGATCGTCCGCGTAGCCGATGGTCCAGTCGGCGTCGTAGCCGTAGACCGAGTCCGTGCCGGACACGCTCGTGACCAGCGTGAGGCGCGCGTCCTGCCAACCTGAATACACGCCGCGCAGGCTGCCGGCGACGGAGCGTTGCTCGTCGCGACCGGGCTGGTCGCTGTAGGTGTGGCCGCCGTTGTTGTCCAAGGCGAACTCGTCGTAGCCGTTGTCCGCGAGGGCCGAGAACACGGTGGCGTCCCAGCGCCACAGTTCGTTGGGATTCCAGGTGAGTTTCACGCGCGCCATGTCTTCGTCGCCGTCGGCATGGCCGCCCAGCTGCAGCC
>CAMLNJ010000241.1 GCA_946481225.1 uncultured Verrucomicrobiota bacterium
GTCGGCTCTCTCTACGTCGTCCCGTTTTACCAGAATCGCGGCATCGGCCGGAAACTCATCGAATACGCCTGCCTTCGCGCGAAAGAAAAAGGCGCCACCCAGATCCTCGCGCTCTCGACCCAGAGCTACAGCTTCTTCACCTCGGTGATGAACTTCGAGGAAACCACGACCGAGGTCCTTCCCGAGGCGCGCCTGAAGACTTACGCCGAAAGCGGCCGCAATCCGAAAGTGTTGATCAAAACCCTCTGATACCGGGCGCAAACCGCGTGCGCGAGGACGCGCACGCCCACCCGGCCGGCGTCCGGCGGCGAATTGCATCCACGGCCATCCCCGGCCGTGTGCCCATCGCGCCCGGAGACCGGGCGCCGGCGCGCCGACGCGGCGGAATGCAAAACCAACGACACCAAGCCGCCGGCACGCAAACCGGCGCGATGCAAAATCGCGTCAGGCGGCGACCGCGGACCCGACCGGCGTGATCGCGCTGGTTTCGGCGGCGTTCTCCACCACGTGGTCGACGAGCCCGTAGGCCTTGGCCTCGTGGGCGCTCAGATAGTAATCGCGGTCGGAGTCCTTCTCGATCTGCTCGACCGTCTTGCCGGTGTGGCGGGCGATCACGGTGTTGAGCGTCTGGCGCCAGCGGATGATCTCGCGCGCCGCGATCGCGATATCGGCCGCCTGGCCGCCCGCGCCACCGCTCGGCTGGTGGATCATCACTCGGCTGTGCGGGAGCGCGAAGCGCTTGCCCTTGGTGCCCGCGGCGAGGAGCACGGTGGCCATGCTCGCGGCCATGCCGATGCAGTAGGTGACCACGTCGCACTGGAGGAAACGGATGGTGTCGTAGATCGCCATGCCGCCGGTGACGACGCCGCCGGGCGAGTTGATGTAAAGGTGGATGTCCTTCTTCGGGTCCTCCATCTGGAGGAAGAGGAGCTGCGCGATCACGACATTGGCCACGCCGTCGTCTATCGGGGTGCCGATGAAGATGATCCGGTCCTTCAACAGGCGGGAGTAGATGTCCATCGACCGCTCGATGCGGCCGTTGTTCTCGATCACCATCGGGACGTAGTAACTCATAGGATGCGGTGAACTTCGCCGCGTCCGCGCGGAAGGCAAGCGCGACGGCGCATCCGTGCGCGCCGTCTCTCACCTGTAGGCCTTCCCGCTGGTCTGGCCGCCTTCGCGCTCGGCTTATCACGCCGCCCGACCAGCGGTTCGGGCCGATAAAAAAGCGCCAGGCGCGTCCACGAAAAAGCCCCGCCGCGGGGCACGCGGGCGGGGCTCGGAAAACGGTGGGCCCGGCCGTTGGCCGGGCGGCCAGACCAGCGGTCTGGCCTACATGGCAAACGCTCAGGCGGCGGCGGGCGCGGCCTCGGTCACGACGGCCTTCGCGACGATCAGGTCAAGGGCCTTGTCGAAGATGATGCTCTGCTGCACGGCGCGCAGACGCTCGCGGTCCTGGCTGAGCTCCTTGACGAGCTTCTCGGGCTTGGTGCCGGAACGCATCGACTGCTGATAGAGGAAGGTGTCGATGTCGGCGGCCTCGACCTGGAGCTTCTCCTGCTCGGCGATGCGGGCGAGGATGAGCTGGGTCTTCACGCGGCTCTCGGCGGCCTTCTTGGCGCCGGCGACGATCGTGTCCTTATCCTTCTCGAACTGCTCCTGGGTCAGGCCGCGGCGCTGGTTCTCCTGCACGAACTGGCGGAGGACGGACTGGGTCTCCTGCTCGATCAGGCTCTCGGGCACGGGGAACTCGACCTTGGCGACGAGGGCGTCCACGACCTGGCGGCGCTTACCGGCGGCGTTCTCGTAGTCCTTGCGAGCCTTGAGATTGTTGCGGACCTTCGCTTGGAGACCGGCGAGGTCGTCGACCTGGTTGGCCTTGAAGAACTCCTCGTCGAGCTCGGGCAGCACGCGCTCGCGGATCTCCAGGATCTCGACCGCGTAGACCGCGGTCTTGCCGGCGAGCGCCTCGGCGCCCTTGAACTCGGCGGGGAAGCTCACGGTGATGTCCTTCTTGTCGCCGGTCTTCAGGCCGGCGAGCTGCTTGCCGAGACCGGGGATGAGGCCCTCGTTCTCCCCTTCGACCTCTTCCCAGGTCTGCGGGACTTTGCCGTAGATCTGCTTGTCGGGGGCGATCTCGAGGATGGCCTTGCCGTCCACGGAACCCTCGTAGGCGAGCTTCACATAGTCGCCCTTCTGGGCGGCGCGCTCCACGACCTTGAAATCGGCCCGCTCGCCACGAAGGGCGTCGACCGCCTTGGAAACCTCGTCGTCGGTCGGCTCGACCGGGGAGACGGTGACCGGGATGCCGTCGAGCGAGGGCAACTCGAAGCTGGGGCGAATGTCGACGGTGATGACGATGCCGGCGAACTTGTCCGGGGCGATGTCGCCCTCCTGCACGTTGACGACCTGGATGACGTCCAGCTTCGCCTCCTTGATACCGTCGCGATAGGCCTTGCCGACGACCTTCTGCTTGAACTCGTCATGCACGGCCTTGCCGAACTGCTTGAGCACGAGGTTGGCGGGAGCCTTGCCCGGGCGGAAGCCGGGGATGCGGACCTGCTTCGAAACCTCGCCGATCACGGCCTGGTATTCGGCGGCGACTTCCTTGGCGTCGAAATTGACGGTCAGGCTCTTGCGGGTGGGGGAGACGTCTTGGACTTGGATGTTCACGGTGCTAAAATTCTAGAGGGTTTTATCTGCGGAATCTGGCACGCTACGCGGCGCCGCAAAACGCGGTCAATGCCCGATTCTCCTCGGCGGTGCGCGCCGGATACTCGCGCTTGCGGAAGGGCCGTCGGAGGCGCTTGCTCGCGGCTCGTTCGCCTTCTTTCGCCCGTGCCCAGCAGCCTCAGCCTACGCCAACTCCTCGCCCGCCACCCCGCTTTGCTGGTGGTCGATTCCTGCGCGCCGCGCGCGGAGGCGGGGCTGTGGCTTGCCGAGGCCGGCGCGACGCCGGTGGCGGTCGCGACGCTCGAAGGCGAGGCGTCCGCCGCGCTCCCGGTCGCGGTCGCCCAGGTCCTCGCCCACTCCGCCGCCGGCGGCCGGCGAATCGCCGATCTCGACGCCATCGCCTTTTGCGACGGCCCCGGCTCGGTGCTCGGCATCCGCCTCGCCGCCGCCGCCCTGCGCGCCTGGCGAGCGGTGAAACCCGGCCTCGCGCTCTATTCCTATCACAGCCTGCCGCTTCTCGCCGTGGCGCATCCGGGCCTGACGATCATCGCCGACGCGCGCCGCGATTCCTGGCACGCCGCGCGCGCCGCCGCGCCCCACGAGCTCGTGCGCGTGCCTGGCGCCGAGCTTCCCGCGCTCGGTCCGCTCGGTGCTCCGGACTCTTTCCGCCGCTGGTCCGCCTTGCCCGCCGGCGTGGAACCGCGCGCCTTGGCCTGGTCCGCCTCCACCCTGCTCGCGGGCGCGCCCGGAGAGCCCTTTTTCCACGAAGCGTCCGAGCCCGAGGCCTTTCTCCACGAGCAACCGACCTACGTCGCGTGGACGCCGCAGGTTCACCAAGCGCCCGTCGCCCGATGAACACGCCGGCGACCTTGCCCCATCGCTGCTGGGCCGAGATCGACCTCGCCGCGCTGGAGCGCAACCTCCACCGCATCCGCGCGGCCCTCCCGCCGCACATGCGCTACGTCGCCGTGGTGAAGGCCGACGCCTACGGCCACGGCCTCCCGCAAATCGCCGCGCGGCTCATGCACTCGGGCGCGGACTTGTTCGCCGTGGCCAATCTCACCGAAGCCGCGGCCCTCCGCGAGATCGGCCCCGATTGGCCTATTCTTATCCTTGGCGCGTTGCTCCCCGAGGAGATGCGGCTCGCCCCCGAATACGACATCGCCGCGACCGTCTCCTCGGTCGACGAGGTCGAACGCCTCGACCGCGCCGCCGCCGCCGCCCGCCGCCACGTCGACATCCACCTCAAGATCGACACCGGCATGGGCCGCCTCGGCGCCTGGCACGAGGAGGTCGCGCCCGTCTACCAAGCCATCCGCTGCGCCGCCTATCTTCGGCTCGCGGGCGTGTTCACCCATTTCTCCAGTTCCGACGACGACCCCGCCTTCACCGCCGAGCAGCGCCGCCGCTTCCTCGCCGCCCTCGAAACCCAGTGCCCGGGAATCGAACACGACCGCGAACGTCTCCTCATCCACGCGGACAACAGCGCCGGCCTCGACACCATCGAGCAGGCCGGCCCCTTCAACGCCGTGCGCGTCGGCCTCCTCCAGTTCGGCATCCGCCCCGTCGCGAATTCCCTCCTCTCCGGCGTGCCCGCGGAACCGGTTTTCAGCTTCCGCACCCGCGTCGGGCTCGTGAAACGCCTGCCCGCCGGCACCGGCATCAGCTACGGCCGCACCCACGTGCTGACCCGCGATTCGCGTGTCGCCATCCTCACCGCCGGCTACGGCGACGGCATCCCGCGCGCCGTCAGCAACCGCGGCCAGGTCCTCGTGCGCGGCCGGCGTTGCCCGATCCTCGGCCGCGTCACCATGGACCAGACCATCGTCGACGTCACCGATCTGCCCGAGGTGGCCGCGGGCGACGAAGCCGTCCTCGTGGGCCGCCAAGGCGGCGCCGAAATCCCTCTCACCGAGTTCAGCCGCGTGGCGGAAACCATTCCGTGGGAAACGCTTTGCTCCGTCACGAAACGCGTCCCCCGCCACTACCGCACTTCGCTTGGCGTCTGAACCCCGTTCGCCGAGCGCTTCCACCGAGAAACAGGCGGGCTCCCACGGCCAAGAAACCTCGCCCCGCCCCGGGCGTCTGGCCTAAATCCGTCCGTTCCCCATGCCCATCCCCCCGCTCGACCCCCGCGAGGCCTGGAAACCCTTGCCCTCCTCCGCCTGGAACGCGGATCTCGCCCGCCATCTCCTTCGCCGCGCCGGTTGGGCCGCCCGCCCCGACGAGGTTTCCCGAGCGGTCGACGAAGGCCTGCCCGCCACGCTCGAACGCATCTTTCCCACCGCGGCCCCGGCGCTCGAGCGTCCGATCTTCCTCGCCCGCGCCAACGAACGCATCGCCGAGCTCCAACCGCTCAAAAAATCGGCCCCCACGCCCGAGGATCGCCAGGGGCTCGAGCGCGAGGAACGCGAGCTCAACCGCCTCGCCGCCGCCGAGCTCGCCTTCAAGTGGCTTCAGGCCGCCGCCGACCCCGCGCGCTCGGCCGCCGAGAAGTGGCTGCTCTTCCTCTCCGACGTCTACGTCGTGAGCTTTGAAAAAGTCCGCCGCGCCGAGTTCATTTACCGCCACCTCGACGTCCTCCGCGCGGGCGCCTTCGGCCCCGCCCCCGAGCTCGCCAAGGCCGTCTCCCGCTCGCCCGCGATGATCGAATACCTCGATCTCAACCGCAGCTCCAAGCGCGCCCCCAACGAAAACTTCGCCCGCGAACTCTTCGAGCTCTTCGCCCTCGGCGAGGGCAACTACGCCGAAGACGACA
>CAMLNJ010000242.1 GCA_946481225.1 uncultured Verrucomicrobiota bacterium
GGATGTCGTCGGTGCCGTCGACGGAGCGGAGGGTGGTCTTGTCGGCGGCGAGGCGAAGCGCGGCGGCGACGCCGGGCTGCGGCCAGGCGGGAGGCGGGACGCCGCGGTATTCGTTGCGATACCAATACCACTGGCGCTTGGGCAGGCGGAAGTAGTCCACCATGCCCATGCCGCCGAAGGTCCGGCCGGCGATGCTGCCATGGTCGAAGCCGCACCAGATGATCTCGCCGCTGCGCCAGGGGAGGCGCCAGGAGCCGGGCTTGGCCGGATCGGCGCCGGGCGTGTGGGGCAGGTCGCCCCAACCCGGGTCGTGGAAGCCGGGGCGGTCAACCATGGTGGAGCCGTATTCGGAGACGACGTTAGGCACGCCGGGGTTGGGAAAAAGGCGGGCGCCGTCGCCGTTGTAGCCGGCGATGTCGCCGAGTTTGTCGATCTCGCCGCGCTGGGCGCCGCCGATGGCGGCGGGGCGGGTGGGGTCGAGCTCGTGCGAATACTCGACGAGTTCGCGCAGGAAGCGGCGGACCTGCGGCATGACGTGCCCGGCGCTGAAGAATGGCTCGTTGGACATGCTCCAGACGACGATGCTCGGGTGGTTGCGGTGGATGCGGATCATGTCGCGCAACGCGGCGCGCGTGCTCGCCTCGAAACCGGCCTCGTCGGCGGGGTCGGTGGGATAGGCGCTGCCGCCCCAGGGGCTGTCGGCGCCGCCGGTGCCCCAGAAACAGTTCTCCGACCAGAAGAGCATGCCGAGGCGGTCGCAGGCCTCGGAGAAGGCGGGGGCGTGCGGGTAGTGGGAGCCGCGGATGAAATCGAAGCCGGCGTCCTTGATCATGCCCACGTCGCGGAAGAAGCCGTTGTCGGCGACGGCGTCGCCCCAGCCGGCGTGGTCTTGGTGGACGTTGGCGCCGCGGAAGTAGCGGTGTTTTCCGTTGAGGAAGAAGCCGCGGTCGGCGGTGAACTCGAACCAGCGGAAACCCAGCGGGGAAACGAAGTCGTCGGCGGGGCGCTCGCCGTCGAGCACGGTGGTCTTGACGGTGTAGAGGGTGGGCTGTTCGGGGGACCAGAGGCGGGGATGGGCGACGGGCTCGCTGGTCTGGTCGAAGGTCTCGGCGGCGCCCGGGAAGAGGCTGCGGCGGGAGCTCATGGTGGCGACGATCTTGCCCTCGGGGTCGAGGATGTCGGTGCGCACGGTGCAGGCCTTGGCGTCGGCGGAGCGGTTGACGATCTCGGTCTTCACGTTGACGACGCCTTCCTCGGCGGAGACGCGCGGGGTGGTGACGAAGGTGCCATACCACGCGACGTGGAGGGGATCGGTGGCGACGAGCCAGACGTTGCGGTAAATGCCGCCGCTGAACTGGTGCTCGCCGGCGCGGGGTGCCAGACGGGCGTTCCAGCGGTTGTTGACGCGCACTGCGACGAGGTTTTGGCCGGTGGCGGCGGCGTCGGTGATGTCGATCTCGAATCCGGTGTAGCCGCCTTGGTGGGCGCCGACGAGGCGCCCGTTGACGAAGACTTCGGTTTCCTGGAATGAGCCGTCGAAGTGGAGGAAGAGACGCTTGCCGCGCGAGGCGGCGGGCACGTCGAAGGTTTTCCGATACCAGCCGTGGCCGACGTAGAAGGCGCTGCCCCCGGCGAAATACGGCATGCTGAAACTGTGCGGCAGGCCGATGGCGGACCAGGACGCGTCGTCGAAGGTCGCGGCCTCGGCGCCGGGGTGGTCGCCGAGGAGGAACTTCCAGTCGCGGTTGAAGTTGATCCGCTCGCGAAGCGGCGACGCGGCGGGGGGCTCGGTGGCGGCGGACACGGGCGACGCGGCGTCGGGGAGAAGCGCGAGGATCAGCGCGAAGGCGGCGCAGAAGCGGCGGAGGAGGACGGTGGCGGGGGGCATGGGAAAGATGCGGCGGAGGTGGGCGCGGCTACAACGGAAGCCGAGACGGGCGCATACCATTTCGCATTCGAAGGTATGGAAGCGCCGCTCCGATGCAGGCCCGACCAACGGTCGGGCGCCAGACCAGCGGTCTGGCCTACATCGCGATCACCGGGTTTCATTACGACGGAAAGCGAAATGGTGTCAGTCGCGCAGGGTGATCTTGAAGACGACCGCGATGTCGCTCGGCGCGGAGCGGGGGGCGGAGAGGGTCAGGGCCTCGGCGCTTTGCGACCACTCGATCTTTTCGTCGCCGCCGAGGAGGCGGACGTCCGCGATGTCGCGGCCGGCGATCTCGCGGCCGAGGGTGGCGAGCCGGAGCGGCTCCTTCGGGACGCCGAGCGAGATGACATGGAGGCTGCGGCCGTCCTTGCTCGTGGTGTAGCGGACGTCGGCGGGGGTGAAGGGCTTGGCCTTGCCCTCGTTGAAGCCCGGGCCGTCGAGCTTGGCTCCCGCGCTGGCCGGGCCTTCGCCGAAGACCTTCCACGGGCGGGTGGCGAAGACGGCCTCCTGGTTCACGTCGAGCCAGGCGGCGATCTGCTCGAGGATGGCGGTTTCCTTCTCGTCGATGGAACCGTCGCCGCGGACGGGAACGTTGAGGAGGAGGTTGCCGTTTTTGCTCACGATGTCGGCGAGCATGTGGACGACGGCGCGGGCGCTCTTGTATCCGCCCCGTTCATACAGGCCGCGGTCGTAGTGCCAGCCGCCGAGGCAGGTGCAGGTCTGCCAGGGGGTGGGTATGAGGTCGGGCGGGACGCCGCGCTCGACGTCCCAGACGAGGGCGTCGCGCTGGCGTTCGTCGAGGATCTTGCCGAAGACCACGCCGGCGTCGAGGCCGCGGGCGAGGCGGCTGTTGTAGTAGTGCGCGACGGCTTTCAGGCCGGCGTCGGAGACGGGCCAGAGGGGCAAGGCGGTGTCGTCGAAGTAGACGAGGTCGGGCCGCGCCTGGTTGATGAGATCGACGGTGCGGTCGTAGAAGTTTTGGCAGTAGGCGAGGTCGGGCTGGCTGACGCCGTTGCCCCATTCCCAACGGCCCCAGAGGCCCTTTTCCGTGTCAAAACCCGGGCTGGGGGTGTGGTTCTGGGCGTAGAGCTCCTGCGGATCGAGGCCCTCCCACCACTTGCCCTTGCCGTCGGCTTTGGTGAGTTTGCCGTCGTAGGGCACGCCGGCCTTGGGGCCTTCCTTGTCGGCGCCTTGGGAGGGCTCATACCAGCTCCAGGCGTGGGCGGAGTGGACGCTGACGCCGAAGGGCAGGCCCTGGGCGCGGGCGGCGGCGGCCCAGCCGGCGATGAGGTCCTTTTTGGGGCCGACGCGGACGGTGTTCCACGCGTGGTGTTTGCTGGCCCACATGTCGAGGTTGTCGTGGTGGTTGGCCATCGCGAAGAAGTAGCGGGCGCCCACCTTTTTGTAGAAGGCGACGAGTTTCTCGGGTTCCCACTTTTCGGCTTTCCACGTGTTCATGATGTCCTTGAAGCCGAACTCGGACGGGTGGCCGTAGTGCTCGAGGTGGTGTTTGTTTTGCCAGTGGCCTTGGAAATACATCTGGCGGGCATACCAGTCGTTGGCTTCGGGCACGCACTGGGGCCCCCAGTGGGCCCAGATGCCGAATTTCGCGTCGCGAAACCACTCCGGCACCTCGTAAGCGGCGAGGGATTCCCAAGTGGGCTTGAAGGGGCCTCCGGCCATCGGCTCGGCGGTGGTGGCGACGATCTCGACGGGCTTGGCGTCCGAGGGGATCGGGTTGGCGGCGGAGGCGGTGAGCGCGGTGAGCGCGAGCAAGGCGCCGGAGCGGGCGAGGGTGGAGGGGGCGGTGGCGGGCATCGGGGAGAGGGGAGAACAGGGGGTGGATGCGCGGGGCAGGGGATACCGAGGTCGGGTTACGGCCTGGGCGTCGCGCGTGCGCGGGGTGTCAGACTAGCCGAAACGGGTCGAGATGGCTATGGATGCCGGGGATAAACTTATGTAGAAAATACGCATGGCTCTGTCTCAATCCATCCATAAGCAGTGGTATTCGGTCGCGGTGGCGGCTCCTCCGCAGATTTTGACCTGCGCCTACTGCGTCCTTGCCAAGTGGGAGCACGAGAATCTCTCCGCCCCGTATTGGCGGTGGTATTGCAACGACGCCGCCGGCGCGTTTTTGGTCATGAAGAATAAGCGCATTCCGATCGAGCCCGGGCGGGTGGTGCTGATCCCTCCGCACACCGCGTTCGCCGCCGGGTGCGTGGGGACGGTCGGGCATCTCTACATGCATTTCACGCTCGGGCTGGATCGCGCGGTGACGGCAGGGCGTATCTTCGAGCATGCGCCGACGGAGGCCGAGCGCTCGATGATCCGGCGTCTGATCGGGGTGCTGGAGAAGTCGCCCGAGGCGAATTCGTTGACGGCTTCGTTTCTCGCGCAGGCGGTGATCAACCCGGCTCTGGCGGCGGTGCCGGCGGACTACTGGGAGGGGCGCGTGGCGGACAAGCGCATGGCCCAGGTCTTGCAGCGACTGAGGGAAGGCGGACCGACGGTGAGCAACGCCGAGCTGGCGCGGGAGACGGGCATGAACGCCAACGCGTTTATCCGGAAATTCCGGCAGGCGGTCGGGCACACGCCGCATCAGTATCTGCTGCGTTTGCGCATCGAGCAGGCCTGCGGGTGGCTGCGCCGGGGGGACTTGACGATGGATCAGATCGCGGAGGCGGCGGGGTTTTGCGACCGCTTCCATTTCTCGCGGGTGTTCAAGCAGGTGCTGGGCGTGAGCCCGGCGAAGTTTCGCGACAGCAGGAAGGCGGTCGCGGAGTGAGCCGTGACGGCATTCGTGACGAAAGAGGCCCCGGTGGGGGCGGACGCAATCGGCCTCGGCTCGCGCGCATCCCTCGTTAGGGTGTGTCTGGGAAATAAACCGGGGCAGCGTGAGCGAGAAAGGATGCTCGGCCAAGGCGACCGAGGCGGAGGCGGGCCGAAGGCCCGTGCCGCAGAGGGCAACGCCGGCCCAGCGTCTTTTCGCGTTTCGCTCGTAGAGCCTTGGCGATGCTCCGGTTTATTTACCAGGCACACCCTAACTGACCGCCCCAATCTCCACGCCTCAAAAATCAACAAACAACGCCTCGGCCCCTTCGGATCGGCCAATAAACCCGCCGGTTCGATCCGGAGATAGGTGACGCGCAGCTGCTCCTCGTCGAGCGTCGCCGGATCCACTCCGGCCTGCTCGCCGAGCCGCCGCAGGTAGCGCAGATACTCGGCGCGAGCGGAGTGCGGCAGCGAACGCAGTTAAGCAGGTCGGCGAAACGCTGCAGCGATGGATGATAGAGTCGGCCGCACAATCTGGCCGCCGCGTTTGCACTTAGTTGATTTATAGGTGCTCATAGGCACCCGCAGGCTTGCCTCTTGCGCGCTCCTTACCCAGCCTGTCGCTCCGTGCCGGAGCCCTCCCCAATTTTGTATAAGCTTCCCTGCGTGCGCCGTGCAGCGGCTTGGGTCAACCCTAGGTTTCCGGATGATTCTGCCCGCAGC
>CAMLNJ010000243.1 GCA_946481225.1 uncultured Verrucomicrobiota bacterium
TGCTCATGGGCCGCCGTCTCAATCCGCCGGAGAAGGGCGTCCGCCCGCTCTGCGTGTTCAACCCGATCCACTACCAGGAGCTGCCCGAGGCCTTCATGGACCTCATCGCTTCGCTCACCGGCAAGTCGCCGTCGACCACCGGCGCCGGCTCGGAAGGCGCGCTGACCAAAGGCCCCTTCAACGCGCTGCCTCCGATCTACGATCTCAACGCCGCGCTGGTGTCGTTCCTCCTCACCGATCTCCCCGCCTTCTCCACGGCGGCCGGCTGGGTGGGGCCGAAGCTGCGCGTCGACCACGACGTCTCGCTGCTCGTGCCCGAGATCTGGTGTCGTATGACGCCCGAGGAGCGCACCCCGAAGTATCTCATCGAGCACGGCTACCTCGAGCGCTGCAACGACTTCACCCATGACGGAAGCCCCGTCCTCGCCTCGCGACTCGGCTGGCGCATCACGGATCGCTTCGTGCAGGCCTTCTTCGGTCGCGTGATGAGCAACCCTTCGACGGTCTTCGAAGAGGAGCACCTCAAGCCCGAGCTGACCGACGCCGGTGTCTTTGCCGACGGCATGCTCAACATCGTCACGGCGATGAAGGAGGCCGCAGAGCACTACTTCGCCGACGGCTCGGTCGAGCATGCCTGCCCGCCTCTGCGCGCGCTGCTCCACATCATGCGCGACGGCGTGTGGGAGGGGAAGGGGCTCGACTCGCCCGAGCTGCGCCGTCTCTTCGACCGCGAGGAGATGCTCAAGAGCGACTGGTATGCGGCCCGCCTCGAGGCCAAGCGCCAGATCGACACCGCCACTTGGGAAAAACACGCGCGTTACCTCGAGAAGTTCCTGCGCCGGGCGAACTACGCCGACGTGGCGGTGAAGCTCGAGATCAGGGGCAAGCTCGACCGCGTGGCCGCGCGGGCGCGCGCCGCGAGGGAGCCGGCCTATGCCGACGCGCTCCGAGGCACCCTCGGCGGCGAACCCGCCGTGGCGAAGGACATCGCGCGGGCGCACCGGGTGTAGGGGCGAAGGTCGTCTGCGTTTGAAGTTCGACGAAACGGCTCCGCCGTTCCGCTACGCCGAAGCTCTCGGAAGTAGCGGAAGCGCGGAGCGCTTTCGCGCCGCCTTCACGGGCGCGTCACGCGCAGGCGCAGGAACTGCCGAGGCGATGTCGCAAGGTCGGCGTCGGCCCGGACGGTGACGAGTTCTCCGCCCTCGGTCGCGACACGGGCGGTTTCGGTGACGATGCCGGAGCCTGTCGCCCACGGGCCGGCGGCGAGGTCGGAGATCCACTCGACGGAGTAGACGAGGTCGGAACGGTCCGATGGCTGGAAATACGTGAGCGTGAGGCGGCCGTCGGGCGTGATCGCGCTCGTCGGCTGGCGCGCGGCGGCGTCGGGCGCCAGCGGTTCGCCGCCGAGGGCGTATTCAAGGAGGTTGGCCAGGCCGTCGGCGTCGGGGTCGGCGGTCGCGCCCGACGCGGCGGAGTCGGCGAGTTGCGCGCCGGTGAAGCGGGCGAAGCGCCAGGTATCGTAGGGCTTGTCCTGGATCGTCACGGTCGCGCTCGCGGGCGAGCCGGCGGAGAGCGACCAGTCGGTGGCGATGGAGAGAGTCACGGTGCGGTCGCCCTGCGCGAGCGAGTCCGCGATCGGGGAGATCGAGACGGTGGCGGAGGCGGAGCCGGCGGGGATGAGCAGCGAGGCGGGCGGCGTCGTGTAGTGAGCGCCGGATACGGCGTTGCCGCCCCAGGCGAGCGGGACGAGGAGCGGCGTGGTCGCGGGGCCGGCGCGGGTGACGGTGAGGACGCCGGCCGCCCCGTCCTGCTCCCGGGCGACCGGCGTGGTCGCGGCGACGGTGACGGTGGGCAGCGTGCGCCAGGCGAGGGCGTAGTCGGTGTTGCTGGCGGAGGCGCTGGAGACTTGGAGCGCGTAGCGGCCGGCGGGGAGCTCGGGGACGTGGAGATGCTCGAGATTGTCGACGGTGCTCGCGCTGGTCTGGACGGCGGAGCCGGGCGTGAAGGTGCCGGCGTCGACGGCGTGGAGGGAGAGGTCGAGATTCGCGAGGCTGGTGGAGTAGGCGGGCGCGGTGACGGCGCGGTGCCAGACGAGCGCGGCGGAGAAGCGCGATGCGAGGGAGCCGGCGGGGATCTCGAAGAAAAAGGTGCGGGCGGAGGCGGCGGTATTGCCGCGCACGGTGGCGTTGGTCCAGGCGGTGTCGGGGCGGACCTGGGATGCGGAGGCGGAGACGGGGCCGCCGAGCAGCGTGCGGTAGGCGAGGAGGATGTTGAGTTCGCCGGCGCCGAAGCGGGTGTCGATCGGCTGGACGGAGGTCCGCGTCCATGAGGTGAACTCGTCCTTGGTGGCGCCGGCGAGGAGCAGGGCCTTGACCGTGCGCGGGATGTCGGCGCCGGAAAGGGAGTAGGGCGCCTCGGCGAGCTTTTGCGCGAGGAGGCCGGCGGCGGAGGAGACCTGGGGCGTGGCGAAGCTGGTGAGCGAGTCGGGCGCGACGAGGTCGGGCTTGATGCGGCCCGGGCCGTCGTAGGCGGTGAAGCCCGCGCTGTGCTGGCCGTTGGTGAGGCCGACGCTGACGAGGTTGTAGCCCTGCGCGAGGAGGTAGGGCAGCGTGGTGGAGTAGCCGTTGTTCGCGCCGACGACGCAGACGACGCCGGACTGGTCCGCGAGGTGGTCGACGCGGGCGTTGTAGGCGTGGACCACGGTTTCGGGGTCGGAGCCGGAGGAAAGCTGGCTCACGATCCAGCTGTGGTTCTGCACGCGGCGGTTCTCGGCGTAGGGGATCAAGGCGAGCCAGAAGTTCGCGTCGTAGACGTCGATCACGGTCGTGCCGGGAATGAGGCTGGCGCCTATGCCATAGAAGTTGGCGCCGACGCCGGTGGCGTGGCCGGAGGTGCCGGAGCCGCCGCTTTTGTTGGAGATGGTTTTTCCGGCGAAGCGGCTGTCCGCGGGGTCGGGCAGGTAGTTGTTGCCGTTGGCGTCGGGCGCCTCGGTCTGTGTCACGCCGGCGGCGAGGGAGTTCGGAACGCCGCTGGCGTGGGTCTGCAGCAGGCGGGTGTAGCCGACATCGTCGCGCCAGTCGGCGCGTGCGACGCCCGCGCCGAGCAGGGAAAGGGCGGCGAGCGCGGGCGGACGCAGGCGGGAGGCGAGGGCGGGCATAGGAGAACGGAGACGCACAAAAGTGGCGTTCGGTCCCCGCGGCGCAAACCGGCGCGCCCGCTCGCCGGGCTCAGGCCTCGTCGCGGGGGAGGCGCGGGGGCTTTCCCTGATCCTTCTTCGCCTTGATGAGCACGAGGATAAGGACGGCGATGCTGAGGAGGATGCCGAGGACGGAGACGAAGAGGAGGAGGCGCATGGCGTGGGGGAGCTTGCGGTTATTTGGCCGGAGCGGTTTCCGGGGCGGTGGCGGGGATGGCCTGGCGGAGGATGGTGCCGGCGAGGGCGTCCATCGCGCCGGCGCCGGGGGCGGTGACCATGACCTGCGGGGTGATCTGGACCTTGCCCTCGACGACGAGCTTGAGGAGTTCGAGCTGGGCGACCTGGTCGCGGCCGAGGTTCTCGACGAGGAGCTTGTAGGCCTTGGCGCGGGCCTCGCCGATGATGACCTGCGACTCGGCCTCGCCGCGGGCGCGTGCGACTTGGGATTTCGCGTTCTCGCCTTCGACCTTCACCTTGTATTCGGCGGCGGCGAGCTGGCGTTGCTGCTCGGCCTCCTCCTGGGCGCGGACGAACTGGGCACGTGCGACCTCGGCCTGCTTTTGTTGCTCGTAGAGCTTCTGCTGGTTCACCGCGACCTCGCGGTCGGTCTGGGTGGCGAGGAGTTTTTGGCCGGCGGGGCTGGCGTCGAGGTGAATGTTGCCGACGTAGACGCCGTCGCAGGTGAGGCGGTAGCGTTGGAGCTCGGCGGTGATTTTCTGGGTGGCGAGGGCCTCGATCTCGCTGCGGCGGTTGACGAATTCGAGGGCGTTCATCGTTTCGGCGACGTTGCGGAAGATGGCGCGGACGGCGGGGAGGATGACGCGGGCCTCGAGCACCTCGAGTTTTTCGTCCTCCTGCTCGTCCTGCACGACGGCGTCGGGGTTGCCGAGGAGGGCGACGAGGTAGGGGGCGTTTTTCGCCTCGACGGCGCAGGCGATGCGGACGTCGACGGGGAAGGAGAAGCCGTCCTTGGAGCGGACGGAGACGGACCAGTCGTCGGTGTCGGCGGCGGCGGTTTTCGCGCCCTTGGAGGGCTTGGAGAGCGCCGCTTGGTAGGTGTAGGTGCGCTGGGTGGTCTTGACGACGATGGGGGCGAAGGCGGCGGAGTTGAGGTAGTAGCCGCCCGGGGGGAGGGGTTCGGCCCAGACGCCGATGTGGGTGCGGGGGACGAGGGGCACGCCGTTTACGGTGTCGCCCTTGTCGGTGGCGGGGTTCCAGCGGAGGCCGGAGTTGCTCTTGATGACGGCGACGGTGCCAGCGGCGACTTGGAGGGCGGGCGAGGTGACGATCTCGTGGAGGGCGGTGTTGTAGCGGTAGGTTCCGGGGGTGAGGATGGTGGTCTGGGGGCCGCGGCGTCCGCCTTTGGCGAGGAAGATCTCGGGGTTGAGCATGTCCTGCGCGCTGTCCCAGGCGGGGGCGAACATCTCGTTTTCCGGGAGCGGCTGGCCGTCGCGGGCGGTCACGAAGCCGACCTGGCCGGAGGGGACGGCGATGACGCGGTCGATGCGAACCTGGTAGACGAAGGGGTAATAGCCGAAGTGCCAGCCGGGGCCGAGGATGTAGGCCTGCGGGCCCATCTCGCCGTCGCGGGCGATGATCTGGCCGGTGGGGAGGGGACGGCCGAAGAACTGTTTATGCACGATGCCGACCTCGTTCTCGTCCACGACCACGGAGGAGCCGACGACGAGGCCAAAGACGAAGAGCGAGGCGGCGAGGGCGAGGAGCGCGACGCGGCCGGCGCGGGGCAGGGTGAGGAGGAAGGCTCCGCCCAAGGCGACGATGGCCAGGACGGTGAAGAGGAGGATGAGGGCCATGGTGATGCGGGGGACGGGGCGGGATCGGAAATGGGCGCGAAGGGAGACGGGGGATGATCGGAGCGGGCGGGGCGCGGGATCAGCCCGGGGGCCAGGCGAGCTGGCGTTTGGCGAGCATGTGGACGTGCAGGTGGGGCACGGATTCGCAGGCGTCCGGGCCATGGTTTATCACGAGGCGGAAGCCGCGGTCGAGTTGTAGTTTTTTTGCAACTACGCCTGCGGTGGCGAGGAGATGGCCGAGGACGGTTTCCTGGTCGGGCGTGGCGTCCCCGACGCGCGGGATCACGGTCTTGGGGATGATGAGCAGGTGGACGGGGGCCTGCGGCTGGATGTCGTGGATGACGATGCAGCGCTCGTCCTCGTGCTCGATCTTGGCGGGGATTTCGCGGGCGATGATGCGTTCGAAGAGGGTC
>CAMLNJ010000244.1 GCA_946481225.1 uncultured Verrucomicrobiota bacterium
GGGCGGGCGAAGACGGCGGGAGCCGGGCGCGGGGGCGAGCCGTTGCCGTTGGCGCTGGCGGTCGCGGCGGAGGCGTTCAAGGCCGCGAGGAGCCTGGCGCGGCGCTCGGGTGAGAGGCGGAGGTCGGAGGGGGCGGGGCGGACGGCTTCGGGGATCAGGCTGTGGAGTTCGACGATGCGGCGGCGGAATTCGGCGAGTTCGGGCTGCTCGGCGCAGAGGCGGTCGATCTCGGCGATTTCGGCGGCGGACGCCTCGCCGTGGACGCAGGCGATGATGCGCGCCTCGAGTTCGGAATCGAGCGGCGGGCCGGAGGGGGAAGGCGGGAGAGAGTCGTCGGAATGCATGGCGGGCGGGGCGCGGCTTGGGCGGATCAGCCTTGGCTGCCTTGGACGCCGGCGCGGCGGAGCGAGTCGGCGAGGCCTTTGAGGAGGTGATGGAGCCGGTAGCCGACCGTGCCGGGATTGAGGCCGGTGCGGCGTCCGATTTCGTCGTATTTCAGGTCCTCGTGGTATTTCAGGCGGATGAGGTCGCGGTCTTCGGGCGGGAGTTCGGAAAGGAGGAGGCGGACTTGGCCGAGGGCTTCGAGACGGGCGAGGGTTTCGGGGGCGAGCTCGGCGTCGGCGGGCGTGCTATCTGTTTCGAGGTCGGTCTCGCGGCGGTGGTCGCGGAGGTGGTTGAGGGCGAGATTGCGGAGGCTGCGGTAGAGCCAGGCGCGGGGGTTATCGATTTCCGCGTAGAGCGGTTGGAGGCGGAGGAAGGCTTCTTGCACGAGGTCCTCGGCGACGGAGCGGCGGCGGACGAGGCCGAGGGCGAATTGGAGAAGCGGGCCTTCCTCGGATTCGAAAAGGGCGGCCAAGGACGGCGCCGACGCGGACGCGGGCGCGGGGCGCGCCGGAGGCGGGGCGGAGTCTGCGAGCGTGCCGGGGGCGTCAGGCATGGGCCGAAGGGCTAGGGTGGTGGCGGGCCGGCGGTAACTGGGCGGGGCGCGGGCATGGGTGGGTGTTCACCGACTATGACACGGTCGCGGCCGGGTTCTTGGAAAAAAGCCGAAGATTTTTCGCGACGTTTTTTAGCCACGGAGGGCACGGAGCTCGGACACAGAGGGCAAAGAGAGCAGAAGAGGTCGGAAGAGACGGAAAGAGACGGATTGGCGAGGATTGGTCTCTCTTTAACTGGATCGAACTCCGTGTTCTCTGTGTCGGAGCTCTGTGCCCTCCGTGGCCAAGATCGATCAGCGAGGATCGGCGGGGGGCTTGGCGCGGCGGTAGAAGAGGTATTGGGAGAGGAAGGAGACGCCCGAGAGGCTGGCGAGGGTGCGGACGTTGCTCATGGCGCCGACGACGTGGGTGAGCGGCGTGGCGGCGGGCTCGCGGATGCGCAGCAGCAGCCAGCCGGCGACGATGGCGAGCAGCGGCTGGGCAAGGAAAGCGGTGTGGTAGACGGACAGCGCGGCGTGGCGTGCGAGGAAAAACTCGAGGATCGCGCCGCCGAGGGCGGGGGCGATGGCGGCGAAGAGCGAGGTGACGGCGAGGTTGACGCCGAGGGCGAGGTTGCGCGCCGGCACGGGGAGCAGTTTTAGGAGCAGCGTAAACTGCCCGAGGAAAAAGCCGGCGTTGGTGAGGCCGCCCCAGAACCACATCGCGTAGAGCCAGACGGAGGTGTCGGGCGTGAGGAACGACCAGGCGAAGTTTTGCGCCTGCCAGAGGATAAGCGAGACGACCATCACGCCTTTGTTGCCGTAGCGGTCGAGGAGGGCGCCCCATGCCGGCATGGAGAGCGCGGCGCCGGTCGCGCCGCAGACGGAGAGCACGCCCACGTGGAACGCGGAGAGGTGCAGCTCCTCGAACATGAACACATGGTAGAATGGGCCGAATATGTTGGCGGCGAAGGACCACGCGGCGCCGAAGGCGATGAAGCGCAGGAAGGGCGCGCATTGCCGGAGCGTGACCCACTGCGCGGAGAGCGAGGCGGCGCGGCCGGCGGGGCGGGTGCCGTGTTCGGTCGGCATGTCGTCCTGCCAGCGGATCGAGAGCAGGCGCAGGAGCAGGGCGAAGGCGATCAGGAGCTGGAAGGCGACGCGCGAGTAGTCCCAGGCGGCGAGCACCCACCCGGCGAGGAGCAGAAATGCCAGGGTTGAGATCTGGAGGATCCGGTTTCGCCGTCCGAAGTATTTGCCTCGCAGCCGGGACGGCACCCATTCCTGGACCCAGGCGCTCCATCCGACGCCTGTGACCGAACCGCAGAGGCTCGAGGTGAAGAACCAGACGCCGATCCAGAGCCCGGCGCGCTCCGGATCGTCCGCCGGCAAGACGCCGAGCATGACGCAGAAGGCGGACCAGGAGACGGCATGGATCGCGGCGCCGACGACGCTGACGCGCTTGGAGCTGACCCAGCGGGCGAGCAGCGGCGAGAAGAACACCTGGAGAAAATTGCAGGCGAAAGGAAGCGCCGCGATGAGGCCGATGGTGTGGTTGGGCAGGTGCAGGGCCTTGGTGAAAAGCGCCGCGAGCACGACGTTGACCGGCTGCGAGATCACGACGATGGGCATGGCCACGATCCCCTCGCCGGTGCAGAGCCGAAAACTGCGCGCGATGGCGTGTTTTTTAAGCGCGTGGTCGGCGCGGCGTTCGATGTCGGCGCTGAAGGCGGGCGCGGCTCCGTGGGGGCCGGGCGTCGTGGTCGTGGTTGCGTTCAAGGCGAGAGGAACGGAGATGTTGTGGGAATGAACACGGTGGTGGAAGCGAAAGCGTGGGCCAGCCGGGACACGGTAAAACTTGCGCAAGAATTGCTCGGACTCTGGTTGGTGCGCCGTCAGGCGGATGGCACGGTCCGGCGCGCGCTAATCACCGAGACCGAAGCCTACCACGGGCCCGACGATCGCGCCTGCCACGCGAGCAAGGGGCGCACGGTGCGCACCGAAGTGATGTATGGGCCCTCGGGGCGCTGGTATGTGTATCTTTGCTACGGCATCCACGAGATGCTCAATCTCGTGACCGGGCCGGAGGATTGGCCGGCGGCGGTGTTGATCCGCGGGGTCGAAGGCGTGACGGGGCCGGGCCGGGTAACGAAAGTCTTTGGCATCGGGCGGGCGCTGAACGGCGCTTCGGCGGCGGATGCGGCGGCGGGCGAGGCGGACGGGCTATGGATCGAGCGCGGGGGCGTGGGCGACGAGGGGGACGTGCCGGTGTTGCCGCACGAGGTGCTGGCGGGGCCGCGTGTGGGCGTGGATTACGCGGGGCCGGAGTGGGCGGCGAAGCCGTGGCGTTTTCGCTGGATGACGCGTTGGGCGCCACCGGGCGGGCGGAGGTGATGTTGAACGGTGGACGGTCGGAGCCCTCCGCCCGTCGTCCGAAGCGGGCGCAGGGACGCGCCCGCCCACCCGGTGTGACCGCTCGTGCATGGCATAGCGGTCGAGGCTTGCATGAGGGGCGGGGGCGCGGAGACGTTGGCGGACTTTTATGTCCACGCCGACCAAGCTCATCGTTTTCGACTGCGACAGCACGCTCTCCCGCATCGAGGGCATCGACGAGCTCGGCCGCGCGGGCGGACCGGAGATGTTCGCCAAGATCGAGGCGATGACGAACGACGCGATGAACGGGAAAATTCCCGTCGAGGCGGTTTTCGGCGAGCGCTTGCGGATCATCCGCCCGAGCGCGCAGCACGTCGCGGTGGTCGGGCAAAAATACATCGACACGGTGGAGCCGACGGCGGTCGAGACCTTGGAAAAGCTGCGGGCGGCGGGCTGGACGCCCGTCGTCCTGAGCGGCGGCTTTCGCAACGCGATCCGTCCGCTGGCCGATTTTTTGAAGATCGAGCGCGTGGAAGCGGTGGATCTGTTCTTCGACGCGACGGGCAACTACGCCGGCTTCGACGAAACTTATCCCACGACCCGCTCGGGCGGGAAACCCGAGGTGATCCGTGCGTTGAAACGCGAACTGAACCCCGCGCGCGTGGTGATGGTGGGCGACGGGGTGAGCGACCTCGAGACGAAGCCCGAGGTGGATCTCTTTGTCGGTTTCGGGCGTTATGCGGCGCGCACGCGGGTGAAAAACGAGGCGTGCGCGTTTGTGTTTTCGCTGCATGAGCTTCTCGATCTGGTGAAATGATCCAGATTCCCGCTCTCGCCGCCGCGCTTCCCGCAGTCGATTTTCCGCGCCAACTGGCCTCCTACCCGGCGGCGGAGGGCGGGCTTTGGGCCACGTTGGTGGCGCGCGTGGAGGCCGAGCCGTTCAACCTGGTTGCGACCGTCGTCTTTCTGCTGGCGATCGTGCACACCTTCCTGGCCGGAAAAATCCGGCACTACGCGCATGTGGTGGAGGAGCGCCATGCGGCGCGTCTCGGCGCGCGAGAGGTCACGGTATCCGATTCCGATGACGACGGGGTTCCGGACGAGGTGAGCTTTGGCGGACAGGTGCTCCATTTCTTGGGCGAGATCGAGGTGGTCTTCGGACTGTGGGCGCTGGTCCTTGCGGTCGCGCTGTCGGTTCGTTTGGGGCTGGACGGGACGATCTCGTATCTGTCCCACGTGAACTACACCGAGCCGCTTTTCGTGGTCGCGGTGATGGCGATGGCGGCGACGCGGCCGGTGATCGGTCTGGCGGAGGCCTTGCTTCGACGGGTGGCGGCGCTGGGGCGGGGCACGCCCTTCGCCTGGTGGGGGGCGCTGCTCGTGCTGGCGCCGGTGCTCGGATCTTTCATCACGGAGCCGGCGGCGATGACGGTCGGCGCGCTGCTTTTGGCGCGGCAATTTTATGTGTGCGAGCCGAGTCCGCGGCTGCGTTACGCGACGCTCGGTCTGCTCTTCGTCAACATCTCGGTCGGCGGCACGCTCACGCATTTCGCGGCGCCGCCGGTGCTCATGGTGGCGGGTCCGTGGGGCTGGGGTTTCGGGCACATGGTGGGCAATTTCGGCTGGAAGGCTTTCGTCGGGGTCTTGCTGGCGACGGCGCTCTACGGCTGGGTGTTTCGCAAAGAGCTTCTTGCCCTGCGCGCGAAACCGGCGACGGACCGCGGGGCGGATGCCGAGGCCAGGCGGCCCGCGGTGCCGGGCTGGGTGACAGCGGTGCATCTCGGGTTTCTGGCCTTCACGGTGTGGGCGGCGCATTATCCGGTGCTCTTTGTGGGGGCGTTTTTGTTCTTCGTGGCTTTCATGCAGGCGACGGCCCACCACCAGACGCGGCTGGATTTGCGCGGGCCGATCCTCGTGGGTTTCTTTCTCGCCGGGCTTGTTATCCACGGAGGCCTGCAAGGGTGGTGGATCGAGCCGGTGCTGAAGAGCCTCGGCCCGACCCCGCTTTTCTGGGGCGCGACGATTTTGACCGCGTTCAACGACAACGCGGCGATCACCTATCTGGCCACGCTCGTGCCGGGTTTCTCCGACGCGGCGAAATACGCGGTGGTGGCGGGCGCGGTGACGGG
>CAMLNJ010000245.1 GCA_946481225.1 uncultured Verrucomicrobiota bacterium
GGTGAGTCGCGAACCGACCTTTGTCGACGGGGGCAACCTTCTCGGGCGTTGGACGCATACTTTCGAGGACGAGTCCGAGATCGTCCTGCAGTGCTACTACGACCGGGCCAACCTCTCCCAATACGTGCGGGGGACATCGACGCCGAGCGGGAGGTTTCGCGACCAGCTCGACACCTATGATGTCGATTTCCAGCACCGCCTGCGCGCGGGCGAGCGCCATCAGATCGTCTGGGGGCTCGGATACCGGCGCACGCATGACGTCGTGGACGGAGCTCCGGCGCTGACCTTTTTGCCGGAGCGGCTCGATCAGGATCTCTACAGCGGCTTCGTGCAGGACGAGATTCTGCTCGGTGCGGGCTGGTCGGTGACGGTGGGGACCAAGTTTTCCCACAACGACTACACCGGCCTGGAGTTCGAGCCGAGCCTGCGGACGCAGTGGGAGATATCGCCCCGGCACGCCGTGTGGGCCTCGGTCTCGCGCGCCGTGCGGATGCCGTCGCGCATAGATCGCGATTTTCGCGTGCCGGCCACCTCGCCGTTCATTGATGGAGGCCCGGATTTCGAGTCGGAGAACGTGATCGCCTACGAGGCGGGCTATCGTGCGCGGATCGGCTCGCAGGTGTTGGTTTCGCTGGCCGCCTTCTACAATCGGTATGACGACATCCGGAGCGTAGGCCCGGCCCCTGGCGCGCCCGCGCCGCTTTATATCCAAAACAATCTCGAGGGGCACACGCATGGCCTGGAGCTCGACTCGACTTACGAGATCAATCCCGGCTGGCGCGTGCGGGCGGGCTACGCGCTGCTGGTCGAGAGCATCCAGGTGAAGCCGGGGCGCGTCGACCTGAACAACGGCCTGAGCGAGACGGCGGATCCGCGAAACCAGTTCTCGTTGCGTTCATCGTGGGATCTGCCGCGACGTTTCGAGTTGGACGCGGGCCTTCGTTGGGTGGACGAGCTTCGGGTCAATGGCGGCGGCGCGCCGGCCTCGGTGCCCGCGTATTGGGAGATGGACGTTCGTCTCGCTTGGCGCCCGCTCGAGGATCTCGAGCTCTCGCTCGTCGGGCAAAACATCCTGCACGATCACCATCGCGAGTATGGCGCGCCGTCGCCGACCCGCGAGGAGATCGAGCGCAGCATCTACGCGAAGGTGGCATGGCGCTATTAGCCGCAATCGGAGCAACGACGCGCGCCCGCGGACGGATAGCCGCGGCCGGAACCGCGGGGTTCCGGCGGGGGGGCGCGTTCCTGTGCCTCGCCCTTTGGCTGCTCGGACCGGCGGCGGGCGGTGTCCGAGCAGCGCCCGCGCCTTCGCGTGAATATCAGATCAAGGCGGTTTTCCTCTACAACTTCGTCCAGTTTGTCGACTGGCCGGCGAAGGCCTTTGCCGGCCCCGACGAGCCGATCCGCATCGGCATCTTGGGCGATGATCCCTTCGGCCCGGCGATCGACGAGGCGGTGCGCGGGGAGAGCGTCCGGTCCCGCCCGCTCGTGGTGATCCGCGCCCGAAGCCTCGAGGAGCTGGCGGACTGCCAGTTGATTTTTTTCGCGAAGTCGGAGGGGCGGGATGTCGCGGAGCAGATCGCGCGGCTTCGGGGCAGGCCCGTGCTCATGGTCGGCGACGATCCGGATTTCGCGCGCCGGGGCGGCGCCATCGCGTTTTATCCGGAGGGAAAGCGGATTCGTTTCGAAATCAACGTCGAGGTGGCGCGGCGGCTCGGCCTGAAGATGAGCTCCGAACTGCTCGAACTCGGCAAAATCGTCGGCGAGGGGCCGGCCCCGGGGAAGGCGTGAGATGCGGCTCCTGCAACAGCTTCCCATCCGGAAGAAGCTGACCGTGGTCATCCTGGCGGTCTGCGCGGTCGTGCTGCTGCTCGCCTGTGCCGTGCTCGCGACCTTCGAGCTGATCAATTTTCGCCGGGCGATCGTGCACGACAGCACGGTGATGGCGGACGTGCTCGGCAAGAACACCCGCGCCGCGCTCGCGTTTCTCGACGAGCCCGCGGCGACCGAATTTTTGGCCGCCTTGCAATCCGATCCGCATGTCGTCGCGGCCACCCTTTACAGGGAGGACGGGGCGGCCTTCGCCCGCTATCGCCGAGACGGGGCGGAGGCGTCGCTGCTCGACGAGGCGGGGCCCGACGGCCACGAGTTTCGAGCGGGCCAGCTCGTGGTGTATCGCCCGCTGATCCTGAACGAGAAGCGCATCGGCGTCATCGGCTTGCTCATCGATCTCGAGGCGATCTACGTCCGGCTGCGGCTGTTCGGGGGAATCGCCGTGGCGACCCTGGGCGGTTCGCTCCTTTTCGCCCTTGTCCTCTCCGCCTGGCTGCAACGCCCGATCTCGGATCCGATTCTTTCCCTCGCCGCGACCGCCAAGGCCATCGCGGAGCGCAAGGACTACTCCGTCCGCGCGGAGCGGCTCGGGGATCACGAGATCGGAGCGCTCACCGACGCCTTCAACCAGATGGTCGACGGCATCGAGGAGCGCGAGCGCGCCTTGCGCACGGAGATAGCCGAGCGTCGTCAGGCGGAGACGAGGGTGCAGGCGCAGCTCGCCCGGCTCGCGCAGCTCCATCAGATCACCCGCGCCACCGGCGAGCGTCAGGATCTTTCCAGCATCTTCCAGGTCGTGGTGCATAGCCTCGAGGACCACCTCCCGGCCGATCTCTGCTGCATATGTCTTTACGACCAGCCTGGAAACGCGCTGACCGTCGCCGGCGTCGGCGCTCGCTGCGAGCCGCTCGCCGAGAAACTCGCGATCACCGTCAACGCGCCGATCGCCATCGATCAGAACGGGCTGAGTCGCTGCGTGCATGGGCGCCTGGTCTATGAGGCGGATACGGCGCTCATCGATTTTCCCTTTCCGAGGCGCCTCGCGGGCGTCGGCTTGCGCTCGATGGTCGCGGCTCCCTTGCTGGTCGAGAGCACGGTCTTCGGGGCGCTTATCGTCGCGCGCGTGGAGCCCGGGGCCTTCTCGAGCGGAGATTGCGAGTTTCTCCGCCAGCTTAGCGAGCATGTCGCCCTTTCCGCGCACCAGGCCCAGCTTTATCAAGCGTTGCAACGCGCCTACGACGACCTCCGCCAAAGCCAGCAGGCGATCCTCCAGCAGGAGCGTCTGCGCGCCCTCGGCCAGATGGCCAGCGGCATCGCGCACGACATCAACAACGCCATCTCGCCGGTCACGCTCTACGCCGAGGCGCTGCGGGAGACGGAGCCGGGGCTCAGTCCCCGCGCCCGCGACTACCTCGACACCATCGAGCACGCCGTGTCGGACGTGGCCCAGACGGTGAGCCGCATGCGCGAATTCTACCGCCCGGGCGAGCCGCCGCTCGCGCTCGCGCCCGTGGACCTCAACCGGCTCGTCCCGCAGGTGGTCAACCTCACGCGTGTGCGTTGGAGCGACATCGCGCTGAAGACGGGAATCGTCATCGAGCTCCGCCCCGAGCTGGCGCCGGATCTGCCCGCCGTCCTGGGCGTGGAGAGCGAGCTCCGCGAGGCGCTGACCAATCTTATCCTGAACGCGGTCGACGCGATGCCCTCCGGCGGCGTTCTCTCCGTGCGCACCCGGGCGAACGGCACGGCACCGGGCTCGGGTCAAAAGCGGGTGGCGCTCGAGGTCGTGGACACCGGCGTGGGCATGGACGAGGATACCCGGCGGCGTTGTCTGGAGCCGTTTTTCACGACCAAGGGAGAGCGCGGCACCGGCCTCGGTCTGGCGATGGTCTACGGCACGGTCCAGCGGCATGGCGCAGAGATCGAGATCGAAAGCGCGCCCGGGCGCGGCACCACGATACGCCTGCTTTTCCCGATCCCTCCGGCGCCGGCGGAAGCGGCGGCCGCGCCCGCCGGTCCTCCGCGGGTGGTGACGCGGCTGCGCGTCCTGGTGATCGACGACGATCCGATCCTCATCAAGTCCCTGCGCGACACCCTGAGCCTCGACGGGCACGATGTCGTCGCCGCCAATGGCGGTCAGGCGGGGATCGACGCTTTTCGGGCGTCGCTCGGTTCCGGCCGGCCCTTTGCGCTCGTCGTCACCGATCTTGGGATGCCCTACATCGACGGGCGGAAGGTGGCGGCGGCGATCAAGACGGCCTCGCCCGAGACGCCGGTGGTGCTCCTCACCGGCTGGGGCGAGCGCATGGTCGCCGATGGCGACGTGCCGCCTCATGTCGACGAGGTGCTGGCCAAGCCCCCCAAGCTCGGTGAACTTCGTGCGGCCTTCGCCCGCCTGGCGGGAAAAACGTCATGAACGACGCGAACCGGGATCATCTGCTTGTGGTCGATGACGAGGCGCCCCACCTGCGAGCCCTCTGCGACACGCTCGGCGCGCAAGGCTTCGCCGTGACATGCTGCACCTCGGCCCGCGCCGCGCTCGACGCGTTGCGGGCGGGACAGGAGTTTTCGTTGCTCCTCACGGATCTGATGATGCCCGAGATGGACGGCATCGCGCTGCTCCATGCCGCGCGACAGATAGATCCCCGCATCGTGGGCGTGATGATGACCGGGCACGGCACCGTTTCCACCGCCGTGTCGGCGATGAAGGAAGGGGCGCTCGATTACATCCAGAAGCCTTTCAAGCTGAGCATCCTGGTCCCCGTGCTCGCGCGCGCGCTCGATACCCGCCGCCTCCGCCTGGAGAACGAGGCGCTGCAACAGCGGCTGCGCGAGCGAACGCTGGAGCTGGAATCCGCCAACCGCGAGCTGGAGTCGTTCGCGTTTTCGGTGTCGCACGATCTGCGCGCGCCGCTGCGGACGATCGAGGGTTTCACGGAACTGCTCGTCGAGAGCCTCGGGCCGCAGGCCTCCGACGAGACGCACGAATACGCGGCGACGGTGAAAACGGGCGTCGTGCGGATGAACAGGCTGATCGACGACCTTTTGCGCCTCTCGCGCACGAGCCTGGCGGAGCTCCGGCGCGAGCCGGTGGATTTGTCGGCTCTCGCGCGGGAGATCGCGGCCCAGTTGCAAGGGACGGCGCCGGAGCGTGCGGTGGAATGGAGCGTCGAAGAGGGGCTTTCCGTCGAAGCCGACGCGGGGCTCATGCGCGTGGTGCTGGAGAACCTGCTGTCGAACGCCTGGAAGTATACGTGCAAAACGCCGCTGTCCCGGATCGAGTTCGGGGGCGAAACGTCGACGGAGGAGGGGCCGGTGTTTTTTGTCCGCGACAACGGAGCGGGTTTCGACATGCGATCCGCCGAGCGCTTGTTCAGTCCTTTCCGGCGCCTGCATTCCGAAAAGGATTTCCCGGGCACGGGGGTCGGTTTGGCGACGGTGGAGCGGATCGTCCGTCGTCACGGCGGGCGCATCTGGGCGGAAGCGGCGGTGAATCAGGGGGCGACGTTTCGCTTCACGCTGCCGCCGGGCTAGGGCGTGTCTGGGAAAGAAAGCCGGGCCATCGCTGACGCTCTACGAGTGA
>CAMLNJ010000246.1 GCA_946481225.1 uncultured Verrucomicrobiota bacterium
GCCGTCGCCGCCCTCGCCGCGCGCGGCCTGCCCCCCGCCCAGCTCGGCCAGCTGATCACCATCCTCGGCGAAACCACCGCCTTCGACGAGCCCTTCGGCGACATGATGGACCTCAACGCGTCCGCACCGGGCGACGCCGACCGCGACTCCCCGCTCGTCAAAAACATGGCCAGGCTCGAGCTGCCCTCCGACTTTCCCCTCGCCCTCTCCGGCCTCTCCGAAAGCACCGTCGAGCTATGCCGTGTGGAAAAAGTGGATACGCTCGGCCAGTTCGTCGCCTTCGCCTCGCGGCTCGCCCAGTCCGTCATCGTCGGCGGCGACTTCCGCACCCTCCTCAACGCGCTCGCCCACAAGGACGAGGAAACGCTCGCCCGCTTCCTCCCCTTCCGCCCCGGCGCCAAGGGCCTCCACCTCCTCGAAGGCCTCGTCCTCGAGGCCCGCCTGCTCGACGCCACCTCCCGCGCCGCCGTCGCCGCCGACCCGCTCGCCGCCCCCGCCGCGATCCGCTCGCGCGTTTCCCGGCTCGTCGCCTGGTTCCCGGCCGAGCTCGACGCCCTGCGGGCCGCCTCCGCCGCCGGCACGCCGACCCCGCAACTCGTCGCCGCCGTCGGGGACGCCACGCTCCGCCCCGCCGTCGCCGGCCTGCTCCAGCCGCACCTCCCGCCGCCGCCCGCCCCGCCCAAGCGCTCCTTCCTGAGCCGCCTCTTCGGCCGCTCCTGAGCCGCGCCCGCCCGCCATGCCCGATCTTCCCACGCCCAACCCGCCGCCCAAGCCGCCCTTCCCGCCGCCGGGCTCGGGACTGCCCCCGCCGCGTCGCCCCCAGCCGCTCAGCCTGCCCCGCCGTCCGCACGGCGGCGGCGGCGGCGCGCCCCCGACCGGCGGCCTCATTTCCCTCGCCTACGCCGACGCCCACCCCGACGTGCAGCGCAAGGTCGAGCAACGCATCAACAGCCGCTCGCCCTTCCCCTCCGCCTCCCCCTTCCCCTCCGGCGGCGCCGCCGAACGCGGCCGGCTGCTCGAGCTCGAACGCGCCCTCCGCCTCCGCGAGCAGGAATCCGACGCGCGCGAACGCGCCCTCGAGGAGCTCCAGGCCCGCCTCGCCGACCGCGAGCGCGAGATCGCCGAGCTGGAAAATCTCCTGCAGGCCCGCGAACGCGTGCTCATGGCCCAGCGCCGCGCGCCCACCATGCCCCCCTTCGCCATGAGCGAGGAGGAAAAACACGCGCTGGAAAAACTCCGCGCCGAGCTCGACGCCCGTGAAGCGGCGATGCAGGAGACGCGCGCCGCGCTCAAGGAACGCGAAAGTTTCGTCGAGCAGTCCGAGACGACCCTGATGAACAAGGTCGCCGCCCAGCAGGAGCACGAGATCGAGCTCGAGCAACGCGAGGAAAACCTCCGCCGCGCCGAACAAGACCTCCGCCGCCGCCTCGCCGAGATCGACCCCGCCGCCGCCGCCGAACTCGAGGCCGACCGCCTCCGCCAGCTCCAACGCGACGAGTTCAACGAGTGAGGCCTTCGAGAAGGCGCCCCGTTCGCCGAAGCTCCGGCGGCGGCCGCGCCACCGCCACCTGAAACCCGGCGCGATCACGTCGCCCGGAAACGCGACCGGCACGGTCGCGGCCGCATGACCCGAACGCCCAGCCGCCCGGCCGACACGCGCCCGCGCGCCCCCGCACCGGTCGAACTGTCATATTTTTCCGCGCGCCGCCGCGCCCGAAACGTCGGCGACGCCCCTCGCGTTCGCCCGAAGCGCGCGGCTTTCCCTCGGAAACCGCGAGCGACACGAGCCGCCCCGCCTCGCGACAAACCGCCGCGAGCCCCCGGCATTACCGCGGCGAATGGGGCCCTAAAGCTGCGCTTTTGTTCGCCAGACGCCTTCGCTCCAACACGCTCGCGCCCCGATGTCTTCGCACCCCCACCCTGAAAACGACCACATCCACAGCGAGGCGTTTTTGCACTCGCTCATGCACCGCCAGCTCAAGCTTTCGATCGGATGCGCCGCCTCCTTCCTCGTCGCGCTGCTCGGGCTTCCGCTGCTGAACTACGTCGCCCCGGGCTTCATGGCCATGCGCGTGGGCGGCTTCACCCTCGCCTGGCTGATCCTCGGCGTATTGTTTTTCCCCTACGTCTGGCTCATCTCCGGATACTTCATCAAGCGCTCGCTCAAGCTCGAGGCCGACGAGGCCGAGGAGGTTCTCCGCAAATGAGCCTCGTCAACGCCCTCCCCCTCGCCGCCGCCGGCGGAGTCGATCCCTGGATCATCGCCTTCTCGCTCATCACCGTCGTCGTCACGGTGATCATGGGCTTCCGCTCCGCGAAGACCTCCAAGACCGCCGGCGACTTCTTCGTCGCCGGCCGCTCCGTCTCGGTCGGTTGGAACGCCTCCGCCATCTCCGGCGAATACCTCTCCGCCGCCTCCTTCATGGGCATCGCCGGCATGGTCATGGCCATCGGCTACGACGCCCTCTGGTATCCCGTCTGCTACGCCTGCGGCTACCTTTTCCTGCTCCTCTTCATCGCGGGCCCGCTCCGCCGCTTCGGCGCCTACACCATCCCCGACTTCGCCGAGGGCCGCTACGACTCGCCGCTCTTCCGCAAGATCGCCGTCTGCTTCGTCCTCTTCATCGGCTTCTTCTACACCATGCCCCAGATGAAGGGCGCCGGCACGACGCTCGCCTACATCTTCCCGGGCCTTCCCTACTGGGTCGGCGTCGCCGTCGTCGGCGTCGTCATCACCCTCAACGTCGCCCTCGGCGGGATGAAGGGCATCACCCTCGTCCAAGCCATGCAGTATTGGATGAAGATGTTCGCGATCAGCGTGCCCGTCTTCGTCCTCATGGCGGTCTTCGGCGGCTACGGCAAAAACCTCGACGCCAACTACGCTCCCGGCGAACGCGCCGCCATCGTCGCGGCCGCCACGCCCCCCGCCGTCTCCGAAACCGTGCGCAAAGATCTCCCCGCGAAGGCTCCTGCCGACGAAGCCTGGATCTCGCCCTTCGGCCCGCTCACCACCAAGGCCGCGAAGGCCGCCAAGCTCTCCGCCGAGGAGTCGCGCCCGCTCTCCCTGCTCTACACCTACTCGCTCATCATCGCCCTCGTGTGCGGCACCGCCGGCCTGCCCCATATCCTCGTGCGTTTCTACACGAACCCCGACGGCGTCGCCGCCAAGCGCACCACGATGTGGGTCATGATCCTCATCGGCGTCTTCTACGTCTTCCCGCCCGTCATCGGCGTCATCGGCCGCAACTTCCTCCCCGAGCTCTACAACGGCGTCGGCGCGAAGGGCACCGACAAGATCGTCCTCGAGCTGCCCATCCTCATTCAGGCCAAATACGGCGTCCTCGGCTCCATCCTCAGCGGCATCGCCTGCGCCGGCGCCTTCGCCGCCTTCATGAGCACCTTCTCCGGCCTGCTCGTCTCCATGACCGGCGCCCTCGCGCACGATGTCTACGGCCGCATGCTCCGCCCCGGCTCCACTCCCGAGCAGCGCATGCGCATGTTCAAGTTCGCCGCCATCCTCGTCGGCGCCGTCTCCGTCGGGCTCGGCTCCCTCGTCGAGCCGCTCGAGATCAACTTCATGGTCGGCCAGGCCTTCGCCATCGCCGCCGCCAGCTATTTCCCGCTACTCTTCATGAGCGTCTGGTGGCGCGGCATGACGATGAAGGGCGCCGCGGTCGGCATGTTGGCCGGCGGTCTCCTCGCGCTCCTCGCGGCCACGCTCACCAACTTCAGCAACCTCGCCACCGACAAGGGCCCGATGGGCAAACTCTTCGCCGGCTTCGCCCCGATGAACGAATTCTGGGCCCACCACCCGCTGCTCCGCATCCTCTGCGAACAGCCCGCCATCTGGGCCGTGCCCCTCGCGATCACCCTCATGATCGTCGTGTCCAAACTCACCTCGAAGGAGGTGCCGAAGGATATCCGCATGAAGATGCTCGTCCTCCACGCCCCCGAGGCCCTCGGCCTGAAGAACGAATACATCCAGGAGCACCAGGCCGGCGCCGGCCATTGATCGCCAAGCAGGCGGAGGCGGTTCATCTTGTCGGCCGACATGAGCGCCACCTCCGCCTCCCCGCTCGAAATAGCCAAGCACTCCCGCCCCGGGCTTGGCTGCGCGATCCCCTTCGGCGTGCTGTTCGCAGCCGTCGGGCTCGTCGCCTTCTGGTTTGTCACGGTGCGCCCCCTCCTGCGCTCGTCGCAAAGCGCGAACTGGATCGAGGCGCCCTGCGAGATCCTCTCGAGCGAACTCGCCGTCAGCCACGGCTCCGATAGCACCACCTACCGCGTCGTCATCCGCTACCGCTACGAATGGCCGCCCGCCTCGCTCACGGTGGAACCCGCCGCCGCCGGCACGGGCGGCGAAGCCTCCTCCCCCGCCCGCGCCTACGAAAGCGAGCGCTACGATTTCACCGAAGGCTCGACCAACGTCGGGGTGGAACGCATGCGCGCCGCCGTTCGCGACCATCCGCCCGGCCTCCGCACCGTGTGCTACGTCGACCCCGCCGATCCGGCCTCCGCCGTGCTCGCGCGCGACACGCCCCCCACCGTCTGGTTTGGCTGTTTGACCCTTCTCTTCCCGCTCTTCGGGATCGGCTTTATCGTCTTCGCGTGGCGCGCGCGCAGCCGCCCCGACCGGTCCCCCCTCGCCGGCGCCTCCATCCGTCCCTCGCTCGCCTTTAAACGCGGACACGCCCGGGCGCTCGCGCTCACACCGGACGCCGCCGACCCCGTCCCGCCCGGCGAGATCGTGCTCAAGCCCTCCGCCGGCCGAATCCCGGCCTTTGTCGGCCTCGCCTTTTTCGCGCTCTTCTGGAACGGCATCCTTGGCGTCATCGGCTACAACGTGATCGCCGACTTCGGCGGCGGTTTCACCTGGTTCATCCTACTCTTTCTCGTTCCCTTCGTCCTCGTCGGCCTGCTTTTCCTCGGCGCCGCCCTCCAGGCCTTCTCCCGCCTTTTCGCCCCCGCGGTCGAGGTCCGCCTCGACCCCTCGCTCCTCCGCCTCGGCTCGCGCGCTCCCTTCACCTGGCGACTCCGCGGCCGCGGCGTTCGCCGGCTGGCCGTCCGCCTCGTCGCCCGCGAGGAGGCCTCCTACCGGCAAGGCACCTCGACCACCACCGACCGGGCCGATTTTCACCGGGGCGTCGTATTCGAGTCGTCCGACTTCCTGAGTCTCGCCGAGGGCCGCGCCGAGATCGCCCTGCCCGGCGAGAACGCCGCGCCGGCCTTCGCCGCCGCAAACAACAAGCTCGTCTGGGAACTCGTCTTCGACGGCGAGATCCCGTGGCGCGCCGATGTCGACGACCGCTTTGTCCTCCCCGTCCGCGGCCCCGAACGCCCGCCCCCCCCCGCCACCCCGCCCGAAACGACCCCCCACGCCCGCCCAGGACACACCCTCTGGAGCGTCGACCGC
>CAMLNJ010000247.1 GCA_946481225.1 uncultured Verrucomicrobiota bacterium
CGCTCGAGTTCATGCGCCCGGCGCACGTTCCCATTCTTGTCGATGAACTCGAAGAAATGGGAGGTCACCGCCAGCGGATATGCGCCCCGGCATGGGATCGTCACCGCGGCTTCCGTGGCCAACAGTCCTTTGGCCTGCACCAACACGCCCGGAAACTTTTGCGCGAGCCGCCGCCACCCCGCCTCCGCCGCCTGGTCCCCCCAGCAGCTTACCACCCGCAGAGCCGGCCACCAACGCGTCCACGCCCCCGGCCCCAAACGTCGCAGTTCCGCAGCCCTCGCGCGACTCCTTCGATCGATCTCCTCGCACACTTCGCCCCACCGCCGCTCCGCCGCCTCCAGCAACAGATCCAAAAACGACGGATGCCACACCGAGATCAGCCGCAAATCCTTCCGCGCCAGCACCGCGACCAGCGTCTTGCGCCAAAACACCTCCATGTCGCGCTCGTGCCGCAGCCCCGCGGGCGCCGCCAGCGCCAGCCTCACCAGCCAGGCGCGCAACCCGCCGAGGTAATCCGCATCGTCCGCGTATCCCACACGCACCGCGCCCGCCACGTTTTCATCGTCATCCCCCGCCGGCGAGACCGACCAATAGGCCGGCCCGCCAAGAACACCCGGCCGCAGCCGGACGAGATCCGTCATCCACGCGCCCACCGCCGCGGAGAACCCCTCCTGCAGGCTCGTCGTGAACGGAATGAGTTTCCGTGCCTCGCTCGTCCCGCTCGTCGGCGCCAGATGCGTCACCCGCTCGACGCCCAGCACCGCGCCCTCCCCGCGGCGCACCCGCTCCACCCACGGTGCAAACTCGTCCCAAGCGCGCAATGGCACGCGTCGCGCAAATGCGGCGTAGTCGGCGACGGCCCCGAAGCCATGCTCGCGCCCGAACGCCGACTCCCCGTCGCGCCGCAGCGCTTGCGCCAGCCACCTCCACTGCGTCGCCTCGGGCTCTTTCAAGGCCGCGGAAAACCTGCGTGCCGCGCCGAGATTGCCGGCAGCCCACGCCAGATTGGCCAGCAAGGGGCCCGCGCTCATTGGACCGCCTCCCTCACGATTCGACGCCCGGCCGCCGTCAGGTTTTCATCGCTGAGTTCCGTGAGACAAACCAGCTCATCTCCGTGCGCGTGCCCCGGGTTCGCCTGCAGGAAAAACGCGATATGGGCATCCCGCTCCCGCCCCTGCGGCACTTCCGCCAAGCGTCCGCGCAACCGTTGCGGACGGGAAAACCGCACGAGTCCCGTCTTCTTGTCATAGACGGCGCCGAATCGCGCGCCCGCCAACTCGTCCCGCAGCTCCTTTTTTTGCGCCGGCATCGCCGCGTCGAAACGTGGCCAAAACTCGCGCCAAAAGACCGGGAGAAAGCGGTAGGTTCTGAAGCCCGACGACAACAGCAGCCAATAGGCGGGCCGCGCCGGCATGCTTGCCAGCACCTCGCGCACGAGACCGATCCAGCCCTTCGCGAGTTCCGTCGTCCCCCATGCCTCGGGGGCGATGATCGTGTCTCCGGAATACACCACGTTGATTTTCGCCCCTGTGGCCATGCACTCGTTCGTCGCCACGGTAGAAAAGCCCGCCAGGCGCCCGTCCAACCAGAGCCGCAGCACCCAATCCTTCTCCGCCAGATCGCTCTCGAACTGCGCCTCCGTCACCCCGTCGAAATGAGTTTCCAACAGCACGCGCAGCTCGCGTCGCTCCTCGACACTCAGCTCGAAACGACGAGTCGCCCGCGTGGTGATCACCCTGTTCGCGCGAAGCGTATTCATAGCCATCCCGCCTCCGGCCTCACCCATTCATCTCCGCGCAAAATCACCTCGTCGAAACCAGGAAGCCGCACCGCGTGCAGACGCGTGGAGTAGACCTGCGCTCCGAGTCGCTTCGGCAACGCCGCCCACACCCGCTCGTCGCGCGCATCGAGGCTCACCGCCAACCACGCCACACCGCGCCGCCTCGCCCGCGCTTCCAGACGTGCGCAAAGCTCGGGCAAACACCCCTCCGCTCCGGCCGCGACCGAAAGTCCGTGCACGCTCGCTTGCCGCAGTTCGCCTCCCGCCGGAGGCAAGTTTGCGCGCCCCGCCAGCCGCAGCGCGAGATTGATCCACGGCCGCGCGGCGCGCAGTCCGCCCGAATACCCCGCGACCAATGTTTGCCGCCACGCGGACTGATCCCACAACGCCGCCGCCGCCACGATTCTCCCACCTCGCCGGACCACGCAAAAATCTTCGAGACGGAGCCCATGCCTGCCGAGCGAACGCAAGCTGGCCTCGTTCCAAGGTGTTGTCAGCGCCCGACGCCTCGCCGCACCGTCGAGGAACGCGACCAACTCCCCCGCGTCGACGACTTCGTCCGGGCTCGCTTTCAACGTCGCGCGCTGCGGCACCGGCCAGGCCAGCGTCCGCAGTTCCGCCACGGGATGATAGCGCGGCAGGCCCAACCGTCCGCCTTCCAGCACCAAGCGCGCCCGGTGGTTCTGGGTCGCCACACAGGTGAAGTAGGCTTCCGCCGGGCGCGCGCGCTCGAGCTCGGCGAAAAATGCATACCCCTCGCGCAACGCTTCCAAGCCCCGCGGTGTTCCCGGAGCGAGCCGCAGTTCGCCTAGGTATCCCACCTCGCGCAGCGACCCGCCCACATACATTTTTCGACGCGAGCATCGCCCCATGCAGACCACGCGGCAGTCCAGACGCGCGATGATCGTCGTGTCCGCCGCCTCGCCCGCGCCCTCGCCGGCGAAATAGTCCGGCTCGCGCGCCGACGCCAGTCTCACTCCTCCTGGTGTCGGCGTGTTGCGCAAAAACGCGCGTAGCTCGGCCTCGTCCGCACGCGCCGCCACCGCGAAGCGAAACACCCCGCGACGACCGGCGCGCATTCGCCTCTCGCTCAATTCGCCTGGAGCAAAGGCCCCCGCCATGACTCGTCCCCCAGTGGATGATGATCGCGCAGCGCGACGTCGTTTCGATGCAGCGCGTTGATCAGATAAAAATTACGCCACATGAACCCATCCGCCCGGTTCACCGCGTCAAAACCGCGCCTCGCGATGCTCGGCCACGAATAAAACTCCCGCCGCGCGGCGAGGCATGACTCCCGCAGGGCCTCCGGCGACATGCCCTTCGGTTGAAACGGAATCCTGTTGTAGCCGTAGCGGTCGTCCAGCCACCACGCCTCGTAGAGCAGCCGCCCCTCCGCCTTCAGCCGCGCATACAACGGCGTGCCCGGAAACGGCGTCAGGTGATTGAACGCCGCGATATAGAACCCATGTCGCCGCGCAAACTCCACCGTCGGTGAAAAACTTTCCGGGGTGTCGCCGTCGTATCCGAACACGAAGGTCCCATACACCCGGATACGATGCCGCCGCAGGTTCGCCAGCGCCGTCTCGAAGCCGCCACGCGCCGTGTTGAAAGTCTTGTTCATCGCCGCGAGATTGGCCGGATTCAGGCTCTCGAAGCCGATCAGCACGCCCATGCACCCGCTCCGCTTCAGCAGATCGAGAAACTCCTCGTCGTGCGCCGCGTTGATGCTCGATTGACTCACCCAGCGAATCTTCAGCGGGATCAGCGCGCGGAAAAACTCCTTCGCCTGCGCCAGGTTTGAGGTGATGTTGTCATCGACGAAAAAGATCAGCTTCCGCTCGTCTTTTATCCTCCGCAGCTCCGCCAGGATGTCGTCCGCCGGCCGCCGCGTCTGCGTCGAGCTGAACACCGTCTGCACCGCGCAAAACTCGCACTTGAAATGACACCCGCGCCCGGCCTCGACCAAACCGACCTTGAGATAGCGTTTCCCTCGAAAAATCGAGCGATCCGGCCGCAGTCCGCCAAGCGCCGTGCGCCCCTCCGCCCGATAAAATTTTTGCAGCGTCCCGTGCCGCGCGTCGTCCAGCACCCGCGGCCAAAGCGCTTCCGCCTCGCCCACCACCACCGCCTCTGCATGGCGCGCAACCTCGTCCGGACAGAGACTCGCGTGAAACCCGCCCATCACCACCGGCACGCCGCGACGCCGATACTCGCTCGCGATCTGGTAGGCGCGCTTCGCCGTATAGGTCTCCACGCTGATCGCCACCAAGTCGGTCGCCTCGTCAAACGGCACCACCTCCATCCGATCATCGTAGAACTTCACCTCCACGCCCGGCGGCGTCAGCCCCGCGAGCGTCGCCGCCGGCAAGGGCTCCATTTGCCAAGTGCGGATGTAGGACCGGTCGCCCGCGCGGCGCCCGATGCAAGGATGGATCAAGGTGACCCGCATCAGGCCGCCTTTCGTTCCGCCGTTTTTTCCTCGGGGACGGCGCCGGCCTGCACAAAGGGCACGTTCCGCGGCACCCGGCCGATGATCCAGTCGCAGTTATAAAACCGGCTCAGATTATTCGCATAGAACCGGTATCCCAAATTCGTCCCTATGCGCACCGGCCACGGCGCCGGCGAATGCCGCAGTCGTCGCCAGATCGAGTTCCACGAATAGGCGTGTTTCCACGCCGCCTCGATCCCTTCCTGCAGCTCGCGCACACTCATGTGCTTCGGCTGAAACACCACGTGCTGAGCGTCGTAGAGTTCCCAGTCCTTCGTCAGTATCCGTCCCTCCACCTCGAGCCGCAGATACAAAGGTGTGTTCGGAAACGGCGTGACCACCGCGAAGCGCGGCAGGTCGATCTTCGCCTGCACCGCGAACTCCGCCGTCTTCAAAAACACGTCCGGCCGATCCTCATCGAGCCCGAACACGAAACACCCCTGCAACGCGATCCCGTGCGCATGCAGCCGCTCCACCACGCGCGCATAGTGCTCGGGCGAATTGAAGCCCTTGTGGTTCGCTTTCAGGTTCGCCGTCGAGATCGACTCCAAGCCCATCAACAGTCCCTTGCACCCGCTGCGTTGCGCCAACTCCAGCAACTCCGCGTCATCCGCCAGCAACACCGTCGCCAGTCCATACCATTGCAGCCGAAGCGGGATCAGCACGGTGAACAGCTCCTTCGCGTAGCCGCGGTGGGCGATCAAATTGAGATCGATGAAGATCAGCTTCCGAGCGCCATGCTGTCGGATATCGGCCACGACCTCCGCCACCGGTTTTTGAAACGGCGTCCGCCCCCACGCCGTCGGCACCACGCAAAAATCGCAGGCATGCACGCAGCCCCGCGTCGCCTCGAACACGTTGTTCGTGATGTAATTTTCGCTCGGCAGGAGATCACGGCGAGGAAACGGCCGCCCTCCGATGTCCAATCCCGGCGCCTGGGTGTAACGTGCCTTCAACCCTCCCGCCGCGAAATCGCGGAGCAGTTGCGGCCACGTCTCCTCCGCATAACCGCAAACCACCGCGTCCGCATGCGGCTGCGCGTCGTCCGGGATGAGTGTCACGTGCGGCCCGCCCAGCACCACGGTGATCCCCCGGGCCCGGAAATGATCAGCCAAAAGATACGCCCGTTTTGCCGTGC
>CAMLNJ010000248.1 GCA_946481225.1 uncultured Verrucomicrobiota bacterium
TGGGTCGCCGTCTCGCCCAGCCCCGGCGCCGAGGGCCGCGCCCAGCTCCACGCCCTGCTCCCGCGCCGGAGCCGCTTCTCGCGCCAGTCCGCCGGCGGCGAGCAATCGCAGCAGATCATCGCCGCCAACATCGACGTCGTCTTCCTCGTCAGCGGCCTCGACCGAAACTACAACCCCAAGCGCATCCAGCGCTTCCTCGTCGCCGCCCGCGACTCCGGCGCCGCGCCCGTCGTCGTCCTCAACAAGGCCGACCTCCACCCCGACCCCGAGTCCGTGCGCGCCGAGATCGAGCGCCTCGTCCCCGGCGTGCCCGTCATCGTCACCAGCAGCCACACCCGCCGCGGATTAAAACTCCTCGGCGGCCACGCCGCGCCCGGCCGCACCCTCGCCTTCGTCGGCAGTTCCGGCGTGGGCAAAAGCAGCCTCATCAACCGCCTCGCCCGCGACGCCGAGCTGCCAACCGGCGAGGTCCGCGAGAAGGACGCCAAGGGCCGCCACACCACCACGCGCCGCGAACTCGTCCTCGCCCCGAGCGGCGCCCTCATCATCGACACCCCCGGCATGCGCGAGCTCCAGCTCTGGGACGCCGACGAGGCCCTTGAGGAGGCGTATTCGGATATCGCCGACATCGCCACGCGCTGCCGTTTCACCAGCTGCCGCCACGAGGACGAGCCCGGCTGCGCCGTCCGCGCCGCGCTCGAGGCCGGCGCGCTCCCGCCCGAACGCCTCGCAAGCTATCGAAAGCTGAAAGCCGAGCAGGCCGCGAAAGCGCCCGAGCTCCGCAAGCCCGGCGCCGTCGCCAGCAAGCCCGGCTGGAAACAAAAGGCCGCCGAACGCGCCGCAAAACCCTTCCGCCACCGCCACCACGAGGAGGATTGAGCGCAGCCTCGGCCAAGACGCGCAACCGCCTCGACCACGCGTCTCGGAGCCGATCGCCTCCCGCCTCCGCCCGGCCGAGTCAGGTGGACGGGCGGGTCCCTCCGCCCGTGGTTCGTGGCAAACGCGACGGATGCGCGGAACCGCTCCCACCGCCTCCGCCTGAAAATCGGATTCGATCAGCCACCGCTATTGTCACGGCAGCAGCGTCACCCGCAGACGGACAAACCGCGCGGGGGCGCCCGCCGGCTGGCTGTCGCCCCACTGCTCGGTGACCGTGCCGTCGCCGTTCACCGTGAACGCGACACGCGCGCCCGCCGGCGTCCAGGTTTGCAGGTCGGAGCTGAACTCGACCTGGCTCGCCGCATCGGTCGCGGCGAGCACACGGCGGAAGGTGCCGGTGAAGTAGGACGCCGTCGCCCCCCCCACCGTGAAATTGCCAAACCCGGCCGCGAGCGGCGGAGCCGCGGAGCCGCCGGCCGGATCGGAGCCGAGCGCGTATTCGATCAGGTTCGCGAGCCCGTCGCCGTCCGCGTCGTCATTCGCGGCGAGGCCGCCGCCATGGGCCGCCGTCCACGCCGCGTAGGAAATATCCTCGTCGTCGACGGCAAGGGCCGGCGTGGCGTCGGAGCTGAGCCGCCAGCTCACGGCGGTCCCCGGCGCGGGAAGCTCGTCGGGCCGGACGAGAACAAGCGCATGGCCGGTGCCGTCCGCCTCCGCCGGCCAAGGATCGATGGTCTGGCCCGCGGCCGGATGGGAGCCATCGGAAAAGGCGAAACTCAGAATGGTGGCCGTGCCGCCGAGCGAGAGCGTGATCGTCTCGCCCGCGTTGTCCAAGTTGCCGACATAGGGACCGAATACAGTCTTGCCCGCGCCGTAACGAAACGTGAACGCGGCCGGGCGCTTGGCGACATAGACGCGCGCGCCCGGCGCGAGCACGGCGTCGGCAGGGAAGGTGCAGGTGATCCCCGCCGTAAAACTGACGACGCCGAGGTCGAGGACCTCCGCGCCGACGTTCCGCAGTTCGATAAACTCGAAGTCCTGCTTGTCGGCGAAACCCGCCGCGATCTCCGCCGGGGTGAGCGCGCCGGGATTATACATCAGCTTCGATACGACGAGCGACGCCTGGTAGGGCTCGACCGACGCCGCGCCGAGGACGAACTGCGCCTCGGTCGACCAACGGCTCCAGCGGCCGGCCTGGTCCTTGTGCCGCACACGCACGCGGTAGGTATGCCCGACCGCGAGGCCACCGCCCGGGATGCGGATCTCGCCGACGAGCGACGGGATCTCCGCGGAGCGCCAGACGTCGACGAGTTCATAAACGCGCGGACGGGCGGGGTCGAAGAGCGGGATGCCGGGCGCGGAAATCTCCGCGATGCGATACTGGATCGCCGCGAAGCTGCCCGCGCCGAGCGGCGAGGAATACGCGCCGCTGGAGAAACACAGGCCGTTGAGCGGATAACCCGCCGCGCCCGCGTAGGAGAGGCTCGGCCGCGCGGGCGCGAGGCTGTCGGCCGCGTCCGCCTCGACGTATTTGTAGCCGTAACCGAGCGCGTTGCCGTTGTTCACGCTCCAGGTGGAGCCGACCGGGAACGTGTTGGTCGCGTATTTCAGCAGGTATTGCATGAAGCCCTCGTGGTCGGAGCTCGCGAGCGTCCGCACCCAGTTGCCGCCGATGCGGGTGTCGGTGTAGGGGGTGGCGTAAAAGTTGCCGAAGTGGTTCGTGTTATACGCGCTCGGAGTGGACCTCGTGCGGGGGTTGCGATTCCACATCGCGGCGTCGAGATCGGCCCAGGTGAGGGCTTGGCCGGAGGGATTCACCATCTGCGCGTATTCGTCGATCAACTGGCCGATCTGGCCGCCGGCCACGCCGGAGTCGGCGAGCATGAGATCGAGCAGCTCGCGGCAGCGGTTTCGGTATTCGATGCCGATGGCGGGAACGAGCACGCAGTTCTTCTGGAGGATGACGCCGGTCTGCTGCGTCTTCGGCATGAACATCATGTCCAGGTCCCAGGGCACGGGCGTCCAGCGGCCGTCGGGGTTATGGTAGAAGTAGTGGTTCCAGCCCTCGCGCAGGTCGACGTTGCCGACGGCGCGGTTGGTCGCCTGGAAGCTGTAGTAGACGGGCAGATCCATGTTCGCCCGCCACCAGGCCTCGGTCTGCGTGACGGAGGAGGCGGCGCGAAACGCGGTGGAATCGGAGCCGTCCTTGGGATGGGTGGCGCCTTGGTGCTTCAGGTCGCCGAGGTTGCTTTCGATCTTATACACGTTGCCGTCGGCCAGCCCGCGCGCGTCGAGGAAGGCGCCGTCGATGGGCTCGATCACGTGATACACGCCCCACAGATCACCGCCGGGGAAACCGGCCGGATGGCCGGCGGAATACTGGCCGCCCGTCGGGGTCGCCGAGGGATGGTCGATCACCCGCCACTGGATGAAATGGCTCTTCGGCGCGGGCACGCCGGCCAGCTCCTGGAAACGCAGCGAGACCGCCTCCTCCACGCCGCACATGCCGCGATGCACCGCGGCCCAGGGGGCGGTTGCGGTGTTGAGGAAAAGGGTGTCCCAGGTTTCCGGATACGGCCGGCCCCAGTCGTCCAGCGGCTCGAAATCGCGGGCGGTGTTGAAACGGACACGCCACTTGTTCTTGCCGGAGGCGTAGGTGGAGAACTCGCCGCGGTTATGATAGCGGATGTGGTCGTAGACCTTGCCCTTGAAGACGAGCGTGCCCCACATGCGCACGCCGTCGTAGGAGGCCGTGTATTGGCTGGTCACGACGTCGGTGGAGTTGGCGATCAGCTGGTAGCACTGGAGCGTGTCCATGAACGACGGCGAAAAGGTCTGCGCGGGCGTCACCCCGGGATAAAACGCGCCCGTCCACTCCGCGTAGCCGTCGAAGACGAAGTAGGCGAAATTCGCCTGCTCGTCGTCCGGGTAGGGCGCGCGGACCGAGCGCGCGCCGTCGGTGGCCGAGACGCGGTAGCGCACGAGCCGCCGGTTGGTCTGCACCGAGGCCGGGATCTGCGCCGTGTAGATCGAATCGCCCGCCACCGCGTCGCCGTCCGCGCCGGCGTCGTTCATCGGGAGCGTGGTCCAGGTCGTCGCGTAGGCCGGGTCGGATTTGCGGATGTAGGCGCCGGGCGACACCGCCTGGTATTGCAGGGTCACGCCGCCGAGGGAGCTCCCGGGAGCGGGCGTCACGCGCGCGGTGACGGCGACCGCCTGCGCGCTCGTCGGCTGGTTCGGCGCATGGGATACCGTGTCGATGTTCGGCGGCGCGGCCGTCGTGAAACAGCTGTTTCTGGCGCCCGGCGTGCAGGCGCCGCCGCCGGCGGTGGTCGCGATCAGTTGCGCGTCGATCGAGAAATCGGTGCTGCCGACGGTGGCGTTGAGCGCATGGATGGCGATCACGTTGTCCCCCTCCACGAGGAGCGACGCGGGGATCGTCACCGACTCGAAGGCGACGAGATCCGCCTCGTGGTCGAGGGCGAGCGAGTTGTAGCTCAGCACGCCCGCGGGCGCGTGCAGGCGCGCCGCCTCCACGCCGTTGATCCAGACCACGCAGCCGTCGTCCACCCGCAGAAGCAGCGCGAGCGCCGTCGGCATCTGACCAGCGGGCACCGTGAAAATCCGCCGCAGATAGAGCGAGGTGTAGCCGTTCTGCATGTCCGTCAGCACGGTGTTGTCGTCGCCGTCGCCAAAACCGACGGAGGTCTGGCCCTGCTGCCACGAGCCGTCCTCGACAAACGTCAGCGCGCGCCAGTCGGAGGGCGGCTCGCTCGTGCCCTTGCGATAATGCCAGGTCGAGCTGGTCGCCGGCACGAACACGGTCTCGCCGCCCTGGGCGACCGGCTGCCCCGAGGCGCGCCACCAGCCGGGCAGGGCGTTGTCGAGGGAGGGATGGATCAGCTCCATCGAGGAGCCGAGCCCGCGCGAGGCGGTGGGCCAGGGCCAACCTTGACCGTAGGTCACCGTGTCGACCATGACGCTCGCCGCGTCCCGCAGCCGCACCTGCTCGCCGCCGTTCGAGAGCTTGCCCGTGAACTCGCCAAAGGGCGCGAAACCGAAGGCCGCTTGAAACGCGGACGCGTTCTGCGCCAGCACCAGATACCCGTCCGCCGCGAGCGAGCTTCCGGCCGGAAAGGTGTAGGCCACGCCGGCGTCGACCTTCCAACCCGAGAGATCCACGGGCGCCGGCCCGGAATTGTGCAGCTCCAAAAACTCCGTGGGCGTCGTGTTGTCGGGCGGATCGTAATAGATCTCGTTGATGACGACATCGGCGCAAACGGCCGAAAGACCGAGACCGCAGGACAGGAGCAGACCGCAAAACAACATTCGCGGCCGGGGTAGCGCGTTCATGACGAATTTTTCACCGAAACCGAACGCGGCGGGAAGGCATTTGCCTCCCGGTCGGCAGATACGGGGCCGGTATTCGCGAAACAGCGAAGCGCTATTAGAAACGCCGACGCCCCGC
>CAMLNJ010000249.1 GCA_946481225.1 uncultured Verrucomicrobiota bacterium
CGTCGGCGCGGCGAGCGCCGATGGCGTCGGAGAGGACGGTGACTTGAAAGCCGGCGGCGAGGGCGCCTAGGGCGCTTTGGTAGACGCAGATGGGGGTCTCGAGGCCGAGAAGCAGGATATGCTCGATGTCGAGTTCACGGAGGGCGGAGAGGACGGCTTTGTCGGCGAGGGCGGAGAAGGTGTGTTTGGCGAAAACGAGCGCGTCGGGGGCGAGTTTGCGAAGGGCGGGCGCGGTGGGGCCGAGTTTCGCCGGGACTTGTTCGGTGAAAAGCACGGGGATGCCGAGGGCGGTGGCGGCGGAGATCGCGAGGGAGGCGCGGGCGCGGAGCTCGGACGCGGCGGCGGCGGGAAACATGCCGAGGAGCGTGTCTTGGAGATCGACCGCGAGGAGCGCGGCGCCGGGCGCGGCGGAGCTTTCAAGCGAGGAGCTGGGAGCGGGGAGCGGGGAGTCGGAGGCGGACCTGGCAGCCGGAGCGAGTTTCGACTTTGAGACGGAGCGGCGGGCGGGGCGTTTGGCGCGTGGCATGGGGCGATAAGTGGATCGGCCAATCCACGGGCGGAGGGCCCCGCCCGTCCACCTTGAATCCAGAAATCAGCAGGTCGGAATCAATCGCCGTAGTAGCGTTTGCGGGCTTTGACCTGGACGAAGCGGCGCTCGGGGAGGACGTAGGCGGTGAGGTGACCGCCCATGGCGCAGGCGGTGTCGATGCCGACGGACCACTTTAACTTGTAGATGTCGGGGCGCGGCGTGTGGCCGTAGACGACGAAGGGCGGACCGGCCCAGCGGTCGGCCCAAGGCGTGCCTTCGGGGCAGTCGGCGCGTTTGCGGGGCTTGCCCTCGGCGTCGATCACTTGGATGCGCGTCACGACCGAGGCGGGTTGTTTTTGCCAAGGTTCGTCGGGGAGGAAGCCACCGTGGACGAACACGGTGTTGAATTCCGGCTCGACGTGGGTGAGCGGCATTTTTTCGAGATAGGCCCAGTGCGCCGGCTCGAGACGGGCGAGGGTTTTTTCGTCGTCTTCCTTAAGGCCGGAGCGATCGCCGGTGCGGCGGAAGGCGAGCAGGCGCGCCTCGTGGTTGCCGAGGAGGGCGATGGCGCGGTGCTGGATCGCGAGGTCGATCACCTTGTTGCTGTCGGGACCACGGTTCACGAGGTCGCCGACGAGGATGAGGCGGTCGTCGGAAGTGAAGGCGAGTCGCTCGAGCAGATCGGCGAATTCGAGGTGGCAGCCGTGGATGTCGCCGATGGCGATGATGCGTCCGGTCATGCGGGGCGTGGGGAGTTGGGCTGGTGGCGAAAGTGCTAGCGTCGTCCGCTTCGGGGGGTAAACAACAAAGCCCGCTTATGGAGCTATCGCTGCAATCCTTGTCGTCGCGTTGTTCGGTGTCGGGTCGTGAATTTGCCGACGGTGACCGCGTGGTCAGTTTTCTGGTGCGCAATCCGGTCGGCTCGGGTGACGCCGAGGGCATCGTGCGGCATGACGTTGCGGCGGAGGAGCAGGGCAAGTTCGAGCCGGTGGGTCCGGTGGTTTGCCGATGGGCGCAGATCTATAAGCCGCGCAAGGCTGGCGAAAATCCCGAGCGCAACCTGAAGCTCACGGCGGAGAGTTTGTTCCTCACGCTGAGCGATCCGGCCAACGAGCGGACGGTGGAGAACGAGCGCCTGCTCCAGGTGCTTGCGATGATGCTGGAGCGGAAACGCGTGCTGCGTCCGAAGGGCCGCAGCGGCTCGGGCGCGACCGCGAAACAGATCTACGAGCACGCGAAACTGAAGTCGCTGCACGAGGTGACGGCGGCGGAGCTCAGCCCGGAGTTTTTCCTTTCGATCCAGGAGCAGCTTGCGGCGCTGGTGGGCGGGGGTGGCGCGGCGAAGGCCAAGGCGGAGGCGTCGGCGGACGCGAAGGGTGACCAAGCCGCGGCCGAGTCGGGCAAAGCGGGCGAAGAAAAAGCCGGCTGAGGAGCCGGCTTTTAGAGGCGGGGGCGTAGAGGCGGGGATGGGCTCTCGCCCATGTGCCAAGCCCACGGGCGGGACGCCCGTGCCACTTGCTTACTGCGCCTGCTTGGCGACCTTGAACTCCTTGGGCTTTTCGCCCTTGGGGAGCGCGAGCAGGTCGTAGTCGCGGTAGCCGGTGATCTCGACCTCGGCGAACTGGCCGACGGGCAAGGTGCGCGGCACGTAGACGCGTCCGTCGATGTCGGGGGCGTCGGCCTCGCCGCGGGCGACGCCGGGCTCCTCGACGAGGACGCGGAGCTTTTTGCCGACGTAGCCCTTGCTCACCTCGGCGGCGATCTCGTGCTGGAGCGACATCGTCTGGTGATAGCGGGCGTCCTTCAGCTTGGTCGTGAGCTGCTCCTCCATCTTGGCGGCCTTGGTGCCTTCTTCCTGCGAGTAGCGGAAGACGCCGAGGCGTTCGAACTTGGTCGTGCGGATAAATTCGCAGAGCTCGTCGACGTCGGCCTGGGTTTCGCCGGGGAAGCCGACGATGAAGGTGGTGCGGACCGCGATGCCGGGGATGCCGGCGCGGATGCGGCCGATGAGGTCGCGGATGTATTGGCTGTTCGTCTCGCGCTGCATGCGCGTCAGCATGTTGTCGCTGATGTGCTGGAGCGGGATGTCGATGTAGCGGGCGACCTTCGGGCACTCGGCGATGGTCTTGATGAGCTCGTCGGACCAGTGCGCGGGGTGGGTGTAGAGGAGGCGGATCCAGAAGTCGCCGGGGATGGCGTTGAGTTCGCGGAGAAGAGTGGTGAGCGCGGTGCCGCGGGAGGAATCGACGGGCGAGCGCGGGTTGGGGCGCTGTTCCCACGTGTCCATGCCGAAGTAGGTCGTGTCTTGGGAGATCAGGTTGATCTCCTTCACGCCCTCGGCGACGAGCTTGCGGGCCTCGGCGACGACGCTCTCGACGGAGCGCGAGCGGTGGCGGCCGCGGATCTGCGGGATGATGCAGAACGCGCAGGGGTGGTTGCAGCCCTCGGCGATCTTGATGTAGGCGAAATGCTTCGGGGTAAGCCGGAAGCGGGGCGTGTCGTAGTCCGGGATGTAGGTGCTGCGGCCCTCGATGAAGTTCTGCGGGGCGGCGCCTTTCGGACGTTTGAAGCCGGTCAACTCCTCGATGATCGGGGCGACCTTGGTGATCTGGTCGAGGCCGATAAAGGCGTCCACCTCGGGCAGCTCCTTGGGCAAATCCTTCGAGAAACGCTGCGACATGCAGCCGGCGACGATGAGCTTCTGGCCGGCGCGGCGCTTCTTCATGCCGCGGGCCTCGTGGGCCTCGAGGATGTGGTTGATCGATTCCTCCTTGGACGAGTCGATGAACGAGCAGGTGTTTACGATGACGACGTCGGCCTTGTCCTGATCGGGGACGACTTCCATGCCGGCCTGGTGGAGGTGGCCGACCATGATCTCGCTATCCACGAGGTTCTTTGCGCAGCCGAGGGAAACGAGGGAGACTTTGACCGTGCTCATGGGACGAGGAGGAGAAGGTGACGGGAAATACGAGAGGCCGGGAAACGCAAAAACCGCGGCTTTAGAGGCCGCGGTTTTCGAGAGTGGCGGGAGACGCGCTTACTTCTTGGCCTTGGCGGTCTTCTTGGCGGGAGCCTTCTTGGCGGCTTCCTTTTTGCGCTTCAGATAGGCGAGGCGACGCTTCTTTTTGATACCCTTGTTGTATTGTTGGCCCATGGTAAGTTGGTTGGTTAAAGGGTCACACTCGCGCTTTGCGAGGCCGGGAGTCAAGCGCGGCGATGGCGCATTCTCGTGCGCGGGCTTGTGCCGGGGCGGGGGATGCATCCTGTAAATGCCCGCCAACCCTTACCCGCACGACCGATCCATGGGCATGTTCAAACTCAAGGCCGACTACGCGCCGACCGGCGACCAGCCGCAGGCCATCGCCGCGCTCTCCGCCTCCCTCCTCGCCGGCAATAAGCATCAGACGCTTCTCGGCGTCACCGGCTCGGGCAAGACCTTCACCATGGCGAACCTGATCGTGGCGCGCGACCGGCCGACGCTCATCATCTCGCACAACAAGACCCTGGCGGCGCAGCTCTACTCGGAGTTCAAAAACTTCTTCCCGGAGAACGCGGTCGAATACTTCGTCTCGCACTTCGACTACTACCAGCCCGAGGCCTACGTGCCGTCCTCGGACACCTTCATCGAGAAGGACTCGTCGATCAACGAGGAGATCGAGCGCCTGCGCATCGCGGCCTCCAGCGCGCTCGTGTCGCGTCGCGACGTGATCGTGGTCGCCTCGGTGTCGTGCATCTACGGCCTCGGCTCGCCCGAGGATTTCAAGGAGATGCGCATCCCGCTGGAACGCGGGGCGATCATGGCGCGACAGACCCTGCTCCAACGACTGGTCGACAACATCTACTCGCGTAACGACTACGATTTTAAGCGCGGCACCTTTCGCGTGCGCGGCGACGTGGTGGACATCATGCCGGCCTATCTGGAGCACGGCCTGCGCGTGGAGTTCTGGGGCGACGAGATCGAGGGTCTGAGCGAGTTCGACCCGACGACGGGCGAGGTCCTACGCAAGCTCGACAAGTTCGACCTGTATCCTGCGAACCAATACGTGACGAGCAAGGGCAAGCTCGACAACGCCGTCGCGCGGATAAAAGCCGAGCTCGACCAGCGCGTGGCGGAGTTCGAGGAAAAGGGTCTGCTCCTCGAGGCGCAGCGCATCCGCATGCGCACCAACTACGACCTCGAGATGCTTCAGGAGATGGGTTTCTGCAACGGCATCGAGAACTACTCGCGCCACCTTGCCGGCCGCGTGGCGGGGGAGCGTCCGCTGTGCCTGATCGATTTCTTCCCGAAGGAGTTTCTTCTCCTGATCGACGAGAGCCACGCCACCGTGCCGCAGATCGGCGGCATGTATAACGGCGACAAGGCCCGCAAGACGGTGCTGGTGAATTTCGGGTTTCGCCTCCCCTCGGCCTTGGACAACCGGCCGCAGAACTTCGACGAGTTCATGTCGATCACCGACCAGATCGTCTACGTCTCGGCCACGCCGGCGAAGTTCGAGATCGAGCGGTCGTCGGTCGTCGCGGAGCAGGTGATTCGCCCGACCGGGCTGGTCGATCCCGAGATCACGCTGCGGCCGACGAAGGGGCAGGTGGAAAACCTCATCGCCGAGTGCAAGCAGGCGGTGGAGCGTGGCGAGCGCGTGCTCGTGACCACGCTCACGAAGCGGCTGGCGGAGGATCTGACGGCGTTTGGCCAGCGTTTTGGTTACACCACCGACATCCTGCCGTGCCAGACAGACGGCGCCGGTAACAAGCTGTCGTCATCGGCTGTGCGCGACGCGCTTCTGGCAGGCGACGTT
>CAMLNJ010000250.1 GCA_946481225.1 uncultured Verrucomicrobiota bacterium
ACCGCCGGCCAGAAGGGCACCGGCAAGTGGACCTCGGTCAACGCCCTCGACATGGGCGTGCCCGCCCCGACCATCGCCGAGTCCGTCTTCGCCCGCTGCATCTCCGCGATCAAGGACGAGCGCGTCGCCGCCTCCAAGATCCTCAAGGGCCCCAAGGTCAAGAAGGTCGGCCCCGCCCAGAAGAAGGCCCTCATCAAGGCCATCCACGACGCCCTCTACTGCTCGAAGATCTGCTCCTACGCGCAAGGCTTCCAACTCATGCGCACCGCCCAGGCCGAATACGGCTGGAAGCTCAACTTCGGCCAGATCGCCCAGATCTTCCGCGGCGGCTGCATCATCCGCGCGGCCTTCCTCCAAAAGATCACCGAGGCCTACGCCCGCAACCCGAAGCTCGCGAACCTCCTCCTCGACGAGTATTTCAACGAGACGATCCAGAAGGCCCAGGCCAACTGGCGCAAGGTGATCGCCCTCGCGGTCGAGAGCGGCATCAGCATCCCGACCTTCGCGTCGGCCCTGAGCTACTACGACGCCTACCGCTCCGAGCGCCTGCCCGCCAACCTGCTCCAGGCCCAGCGCGACTACTTCGGCGCGCACACCTACGAGCGCGTCGACAACAAGCGCGGCAAGTTCTTCCACATCGACTGGCCCGAGGCGTCCCGCCCCCAGCTCGAGGCGTAAGGCAAACGAATCTTTCTCCAGATTCTTTCTCTTACTCTTTCTCGTTCTCGTTCTCGTTCTCGAAGCCGCGCCCCCGCCGGGCGCGGCTTTTTCGCGTTTCAACCCGAAATCCAAACAAAGCCCCGATAGATCCAAAAATCTGGATTAGGCTGTGTCTTGTAAATAAACCGGGGCAGCGTGGGCGAGAAAGGGCGCTCGGCCAAGGCGACCGAGGCGGAGGCGGACCTCCGGTCCGTGCCGCCGAGGACAACGCCGGCCCAGCGCCCTTTCTCGTTTCACTCGCAGAGCGCCAGCGATGCTCCGGTTTATTTACAAGACACAGCCTAGGTTATCCGTCATCGATGCACCTCCACGCCCAGCGCTGCCTCATCATCCCGGACGTCCACCAAGACACCGCGTGGGTGGAACGTGTCCTGGCGCGCGAAAAGGTCTTCCCGGCCGCCGCCACCGCACCTGATTCCGCCGCCCCCTCGCCACCCGATCTCGTCGTCTTTCTCGGCGACTACTTCGACTCGCACCGCCCGCCCGAGGAGCGCGCCAGCGTCGCCGCCACCTGCGCCTGGCTCGACGCCACCCGAGAACGCCTCGGCGACCGCGCCGTGTTCCTCCTCGGAAACCACGACATCCAATACTGGGAATCCCGCCGCTCCTGTCTCGCGCGCCGCACGCCGCGCAACTTGCGCCATCAGTGCGGCGCCGCCTTCAGCCACTCCGCCGCCAAGCAGATCGCCAAGAAACTCTCCGCCGACTTCTGGTCCGCCGGGCGCCTCTTCGTCTGCGTGAACGGCTGGCTCCTCAGCCACGCGGGACTCTCCCCCGCGTTCTGGCCCTCCCGCGCCACCGCCGAGGACGCCCTCGCCGCCTTGGACCAAGACGCCGCCGCCGCGCTCGAATCCATCGTCACGCCCACGCCGCCACACCCGTTGCTCCGAGCCGGCCGCGTGCGCGGCGGCGAAGCCCCCATCGGCGGCCTCACCTGGCTCGACTGGGACAACGAGTTCGAGGACGCGCTGCCGCTTCCGCAGATCGTCGGCCACACCGCGAGCCGCCTCGGCGCCCGCCAAACCGGACGCTCCTGGTGCCTCGACGGCGCCCAAAGCTGCTACGGGGTGCTGTTCAATGAAAAGCTACAGGTGAGCGTCGCCTGAAACCCGAACGCGGTTATCCTAGATCCGGCGATAGCCCCGGCGAAAGATCGGGCAAGATGCTGAGACAGATGGTGATCGCGGCGGCCCGAAGGCGCACCTGGAAGGTGCGTCGAGCGGCCGACGCGATCAGCAGATGTTCAGCAGGTTGCTTGAGATGAGTCGCGGCTATCGCCGGTTCTAGGGTTATCCGGCCTTCAGCCCCCGCGCGTCGGCGAATCCCCACATCGCCCGGCTCGCACGACGCCGCCAGACGAAGTAGCCCAAGAACGCCAGCCCGCCGGCCGCGAATACCGCGCCCATGCCCAACGAAAGCGGGAGCGCCCCGCCCCAGCACAGCGGCGCCACCACCGCAGCCACCGCGCCATTGCCTACCGTCTGGACAAAGCCCTGGCACGACGAGGCGAGCCCGCGGTTCTCCGGCATCAGATCGAGCGCCATCAACGTCAGGCTCGGCGCCGCCAGCGCATTGCCCACCACATAGAGCGCGAGCGGCGCCACGCTCCACGGCAGCGCCGCCTCGTGCCACGCGTGAAACCCAAGGTTCAACACGACCGCCACGGCCATCACGCCATAGGCGACCGCGATCGTGCGCAAGTTGCCCCAGCGTCCGGCCACATGGGCGGCCGCTCGCGCGCCGAGCAAGAGCCCGACCGTGATCGGCCCGAAGAGCCAGAGAAAGTCCGTCTCGCCGCGATGCAGCACGTCGACGATGAAGGTCGGCGCGGACGCGACATAGATGAACACCGCGGAAAAATTCAACGCGAGCGCGACCACCAGCGCCACGAAACGGCCCGAGCCCAGCGCGCGACCATACCCGCGCAACACCGGCCCCACGCGCAGCGGCTGACGCGCCGAGGGCGGCAGCGTCTCCGGCAAATAACGACAGCAGGCCAGCCACAAGACGACCGCCATCACCACGAGCATGGCGAAGACCGAGCGCCACCCAAACCACGCGTGCAACCAACCGCCGATCACCGGCGCGATCGCGGGCGCGACCGCAAAGACCGCGGCGATGCGGCTCATCAGCCGCCGCGCCTCCACCCCGTCGAACAAGTCCCGCACGATCGCCCGGCCGATCACCACGCCCGCTCCCGCGCTCATCCCCTGCAGGGCGCGAAAAAAGATCAGCGACTCGATGCTCCACGCGCAGAGGCAGCCCAGCGAGGCGAGCGCGTAGGCCGCCACCAGGACCAGCGTGACCCGCCGGCGGCCAAATGCGTCCGACATCACGCCATGCCACAGCGTCATCACCGCGAAAGGCACGAGGTAGGCCGTGAGCGTCTGCTGCACCGCCATCGGCGATGCGCCGAAACGTTCGCCGATCTCCCGAAACGAAGGCAGGTAGGCGTCGATCGAAAAGGGACCCAGGGCCGAAAGCGCCGCGAGCAGGAAAGGCAGCCCGCCGCGCGGCGCGACCCGCGCCGCGGCGGCCGAAACCGCGTCCGCCGGCCCTCCCGCCTCGCGGCCGCGAACAAGATCAGGCCGGGTTTTCGCTTCCATAAGAGGGATTCATTTGGTTGATATTGTCCACAATGACCCGCGAACCGGTTGATAATGTCAACAGAAACCCCGAGGACGCCCCGCAGGAGGTCTTCGAGTCGATCCACGCCGTCATGCATTTGTTTCGCGCGGAGCTGTATCGAGCCTTACGCGACGGCCCGCATCCGCTCACCCACATGGAAGGCAAGCTGATCGGCTTCTTCGCGCGACGGCCCGACGCCACCCTGAGCGACCTCGTCGCCCACTCGGGGCGCGACAAGGGCCAGCTCGCGCGGCTCATCAAGACGCTCAAGGACCAGGGCCTGCTCGAGGCGAGCGAGGACCAGGCCGACCGCCGCAGCGTGCGCCTGCGCCTCACCGCCGAGGGACGCGCCGTCCACCAGACGCTTCGCCGCCAGTCCGCGCGTCTCGCCAAGCTCGCGGTCAAGGGCCTCGACGCCGCCGAGTGCGGGCGCCTCGTCGCCCTGCTCTCCCGCGTCAAAGCCAACCTCGAGGAAACCGCCCCGTGAAGATCGTCGCCCTCACCGGAGCCGGCATCAGCGCGCCGAGCGGCGTGCGCACCTTTCGCGACGCGAACGGGCTTTGGGAAAACCACCGTGTCGAGGACGTCGCCACGCCCGAGGGCTGGCGGCGCGACCCCGGGCTCGTGCTGCGCTTCTACAACGAACGCCGCGCCCAGCTCGCCACGGTGCGGCCCAACGCCGCCCACCTCGCCCTCGCCTTCTGGGAGCGCGCGCACGAGGTCGTCGTCATCACGCAAAACGTCGACGACCTCCACGAGCGCGCCGGCTCGACCCGCGTCATCCACCTCCACGGCGAACTCGTGAAGGCCCGCGGCACGCGCGACGACTCGTGCGTCATGAGAATCGACTACGCGCCCATCGCCCTCGGCGACCGCGCGCCCGACGGCTCGCAACTCCGCCCCCACATCGTCTGGTTCGGCGAGGCCGTGCCCGCGATGAACGAAGCAGTGGACGAGATGGCCGACGCCGACGCGGTGGTCGTCATCGGCACCTCGCTCCAGGTTTACCCCGCCGCCGGCCTCGCCGAAATGGCGCCGGCCGGCGCACGCCGTTTCCTCGTGGATCCGCGGCCCGGCCGCGTGCCGCCCGGCTACCGCGTGGTCGAGGCCTCCGCGGACATCGGCGTGCCGCGGCTCGCGGCGGAACTGGGCGCGTGATTCGCGCCCGGGCGTTCACGACTCCAGCGTGTAAGCGGTCTCGCCGTGCTCGGCACGATCCAGCCCCTCGGACTCCTGCTCGGGGGTGACGCGCCAGCCGACGACCGCCTTGACGACGAAGGCGAGCACCACCGTCGCGAACGCCGACCAAAGGACGGTCACGCCCAGAGCCAACGCCTGCACGCCGAGTTGAGCGCCGACCGACTTCACCGTGCCCAGGCCGCCGAGCGCGGTTTGCCCGAATACGGCGAGCAACAAGGTGCCGAAAATGCCACCCACGCCGTGCACCGCGAACACGTCCAGCGAATCGTCGATGTGCCAGCGCTCGCGCACGAGGTTGACCGCGACATAACAGACCATCGAGGCGAGCGCCCCGATCACGATGGCGCCCAGCGGGCCTACGTCGCCCGAGGCCGGCGTGATCGTGGCCAGACCCGCGACCAGACCGGTCACCATGCCGACCACGCCGGCCTTTCCGTTGCGAAACCTTTCGAGAAGCATCCACACGAGCGCCGCGCTGCACGCCGAGAGATGCGTGACGAGCAGCGTCAGGCCGGCGGCGCCGCCCGCGGCGAGCCCGCTGCCGGCGTTGAAGCCGAACCAGCCCACCCAGAGCATGCCCGCGCCGACAAACACCAGCACCGGCTGATGCGGTTGATGCGGATGCTGCGGGAAGCCCGTGCGCTTGCCCAGCAGCAGCGCGAGCACGAGCGCCGTCACGCCCGCGGTGGCGTGCACCACGATGCCGCCCGCGAGATCATGCACGCCGCGCTGCGCCAGCCAGCCGCCGCCCCACACCCA
>CAMLNJ010000251.1 GCA_946481225.1 uncultured Verrucomicrobiota bacterium
TCGCGATGATCGATGCGTCGTCGGGGATGCGGATGCCGGCCTCCAAAAGACGGACATAGATCGCGAGGCAGTGTTCGGGTGCGGACGCGACGAAGGCGGTGGGCCGCGAGCGTGATCCGAGCAAGGCGTCCAGCTTGCGGCGCAAATCGAGGGGGCCCGCGTAGGTGACGATCCGGGCGTGCGCTCCGAAGTGCCTGGCTTCCCGCTCAAACGTTTCAGCCGCCAGCCGGTCGCCATGGCTGGTGATTTCGGCATGGAAATAAACGAGGCGACGATGCCCGCGCTGGACGAACAACCCGGCGGCATGCTTTGCCACGACCAGCGAATTGGGAATGACGCAGGGCAGCTTCACATTCTCATGGAGCCGGCCAAGGATGACCGCCGGGACCTTTTGATCGGCGAACCAGTGCTGAATCTGGGGCGTCGAGTAATACACCAGCCACGCCGCGGTGTCGGGCAGGGTGGAAAGCCGCTTCAACTCGTCGAGCTTGCGCCGGGTAAAAAGCGCGGGGCGATGTTCGTATTCGAGTCGGCAGCCCGCGGCGGACTGCAGGCGTTCGGCCACGCAATCGAGAAGCAGGTGGTTCACCGACCCGCAGGCCTGATAGGCATAGGGGCTGAGCACGCGCACGATTCCTCCCCCCGGGCGGCGCGGGCTCTCGGGCTGACTGGCAACGCGATGGTGGCGCCGTCGTCCTCCCGGGGTGATCAAGCCCTCGGTGGCAAGCTGCCCGATGGCCTTGCGAAGCGTGGTGCGGCTCACATGGAGCTCACGGCAGATCTCCAGCTCGCTCGGGAGTTCGCACGACCATCGGGCCGTGGCGATGCCTTGGCGGAGGAAAGTGGCGACTTGGTCGGTGAGGAAGCTGCGCTGGAACGGCATAGCGGGGCGACTCTGCGATTCGAAAGGGGGTAAAGGGGCACGAACCGCGTTCGCAGTAGCCGGCGATGAACTCGCAAACAAGCACACTCGGGAATGTCTGATGAAAATACATATCAGGAGGCCTTGTGGGACCTTGGCGGCTTCCCGATGAAGGCGCGGCCGTCGGGCGGTTACTGCGAGAGAATGGCATATCCATTCGCGCAATGATTGACCGCCTGCCGGGCCGCACCGGAGGCGAACGCCTTTGGCCGCGGATAAACCCACAACCCCAACCCAAATGAAGAAATCCTTCCTCACCCCAATCGCCATGGCTTTTGCCTTGGCCGTCCAAGCTCAAGCCGCGGTCACGTGGTATTGGGCCGCCACGCCGTCGGATACCGCCATCCGCGACCAGATAGCCGCCGCCATGAATACGGCGGTCGCCAACTATAACCTCTACGCGTCCTACAACGCGAACATCCCGGTGCGCTACGTGTCCAGCGTCCCCACCGCGCAAGCGAGCTGGGGCGGCGAAATCCAGTTCGGCGGCAGCCGCAACGCCCGCGTCGCGCAGCACGAGATGGCGCACTGGTTCGGCTGCCCCAGCACGAACTGGTCGGGCCAGATGACCGGCGGCTCCTGGGACGGCGTTTACGCCAACAGCAAGGTCCAGGCCTATGACGGCACCGCCAACGTCAGCGGCGACTCCCAACATTTCTGGCCCTACGGATGGAACTACGATTCCGAGGCCCAGTGGCCGCAGCGCAACATCGGCATCGTCGGCGGCCTCCGCCGCGATATGGGCCTGAGCGACGGCACCATTGGCATCGCCGGTTCGACCTTCGATCCCTACAAGCTGCTGAACCGCTCCTCCGGAAAGGTCCTCGACAGCTGGGGCGCCACGGTGAACGGCTCCAACGCCAGGCAGGCGACCGCCAACGGCAGCGTTAACCAGACCTGGCTCGTCAGCGGCCCGAGCGGCGTTTACGTTACGATCAAGGCGGTGGGAGGGAGTCTCTTCCTCGATTCCTACGGCACCGGCGACGACACCCCTGTTCGACTCCACGCATCCAGCGGTAGCACGAATCAGCAGTGGACGATCGTTCCCACCGACTCGGGCTACTACAAGATCATCAACCGCGCGACCGGCAAGTGCGTCGACACCGGCGGCAACACGGCCGAGGGAAGCAATGTGGAGAGTTGGTATCAGAACAGCAGCTACAACCAGCAGTGGAAGTTCTTGAACTGATCCACGACGGAGCCGGACGCGTGTGCGGTCCGGCTCCCGGCTAACCACGCCCAAGCGAGGCAGGGAGGACGCTCCCTGCCTCACTTGCATCCGCTTTCCAACCCCGCCTGTTACCTCCGCCCGTTCCCCTGCCTGTCATGAGTTCCCCCAAGTCATCCTATTCCCCTTTTAAAGTCGTTCCGGTCCTCTCCATTGCCGTCGCCTGCGTCGCGCTCGGCTGGTATTTGCGCGGGCCTTCGCCCGGCGAAAAGGATTCCGGTGCCTCGGCGTCCGTCCCCCAATCGACAGCGCCCAATGCTCCCGGCCAGCCCGCCCCCGCCGAGCTCGCCGCGACGACGAAAACGCCGGACGCGAAGCGGATCATCGATCGAGCGATCGCCGCCGACACCACCAACATGGTGGATCTGGTCGAGGCCCTGGGCGACCTCACGAGGCTTTCCGACGACCAGGTCAAGACAAGCTGGGCGGATCTGGCCCGCCGCCGGCCGACCCCCAGCATCGGCGGGTCCGCGGCCGTGATTTATTTGTGGAGCCGGATGTCCGAAGGAGGCCGTGAAGTCGCGATTCTGCCGGGTTGGGGCGCGGACAATTTCGTCTCCACGATTTCCATCGAGAAAGCCCGGGGCATGGTGCCGGAGCTCCGGCGCAAGCTCGAGTCCGGCCAGTCGCTCGATGACGCGGGCCGCCACGCGGTTTATGCCGCGGCCCTGCGCGAAGATCCTTACGGAGCGGTGATGCTGTGGATGCGGCACACCAAGCCGTGGGACTTCCAGGCCGACGGGCGGCTTTTCGGCAATACCCTGTCCGATCCCAAGACACGCGATGCTATCGTCGCGGAGGCCCGCAAATGGCAAACCGACAAGGACCTGATGGGCGCTCTCGTGTCCACTCTCGCGAAAGACTGGATCGCCACCGATCCCGCCGCCGTCGAGCAGTGGCTCAACCAACCCGCGCAGGCCGATGTTCGGAAAAATGTCATGGAGCAGGTCGTCAACGTCCGGGCGCTCGCCAATCCCGCCGACGCCTGGCAATGGAGCGCGACGCTTCCCGCCGCCGAGCGCCACCAGGCCTTGGGAATGAGCGCCGGCCAGCTCGCCAACACCCAGCCCGAGGCCGGTGCGCGGCTCATAGCGGGTCTCCAGGATCCCGCCGACCGCGAAGTCGCCGTGCGCGAATACGGGCGCGTGTTGGCGGCGAACAACCTCGAGCAGTGGAAAAAGTGGAGGGACGGCCTTCCGGAAAACGAACGCGCGGCCACCAATACCTCGGCTTTTCAGCTCTGGGTCTTCAACGAGCCGGACAAGGCCGTCGGCTGGCTCAACACCCAGCCCGCGAGCTCCGCCAAGGATACGATGGTCGAGACCCTGGTCGGCGTCTACGCCGTGCGCGATCCGAAGGTAGCCGCTCAATGGATACAATCCATCCCCGACCTCCAACGCCGCAAAGAAGCGGCGACTTCGGCGCTGGCCGCCATCGGCCCCGACGAGCTCGACGCGGTGCGCACCATCTTGACCGCGATTCCCAATTAGGCGCGGCGCTGTCTTGAACCGGATTCCGGAATAATTTCGGAATCCGGGTTGGCGGGGAAGAGCATTCCTCGGCTCGACTGCGGGGGACGGCTGCGTTGTGGTCGGACGGACAAGGCCTTTCCGCCCCCACCATGTCCGCATCCACCGAAGAACGCCCTCGCCTGCATGCCTGTTTTGCGACGACGCGATGGACCATCGTCGCGGCCGCGCGCGACGCGGGTTCGCCGGAGAATCGCGCGGCGTGGGAGGAGTTGGCGAAGCGTTACTGGCGACCGGTGCAGGCTTACATCCGGGGGCGTTGCGGCGATGGCGCGGAGGCGGACGATCTCACGCAGGAGTTTTTTGCGCGGCTGATCGCCCGGGATTATCTGGCCCGGGTCGATCCGGCGAAGGGGCCGTTTCGGGCTTTTCTGCGGATGGCAGCTGGGCGGTTCTTACTCAACGAGTGGGATCGGCGTCGCGCGTTGAAGCGGGGAGGGGCGGACGAGGTCGTGTCGCTGGACGCGATGGACACGGTGCAACGCCGTCGGAACGAGCCGCGGGACGAGGAGTCGGCGGAGAGAATTTTCGAGCGAGGCTGGGCGCTGACGCTGCTGGATCGGGCGTTTGAGCGGCTGCGGGCGGACTACGCGCGGACCGGGCGGGAGAGCGATTTCGACGTATTGAAAGATCACCTCGCAATGGGAAAGGCGGAGGTCGACCACGCGCGTCTGGCGGAACGGCTCGGGGTGGCGGAAGGCGCGGCGCGCGTGGCTTTGCACCGACTGAGGCAACGGCTGCGCGCGCATTTTCGCGCGGAGGTGGCCGAGACAGTGGGAGACGAGGCGGAAGTGGAGGCGGAGATGCGGCACGTGGTCGGACTGCTTGCGGAAAAGTAGAAAAATCTCGCGCGGCCGGTAACAAACGCCGCGGAGCGCTTATTCCTGGGTTAATGGACACTCACCCCGCTGCTTCCGCCTCGCCTGTTTGCCCTCGCTGCTCCGCGCCTTTGCCGGCGGATGCGCCGGAAGGGCTTTGCCCGCGCTGCGTGGCGGCGGGTAATTTTCTGACCGGCAGTTTTCTCGCGTCGCCGCCAAGCGGGGCGAAGGCGCCGCGTCGCGTGCCCGAGCCGACGGAGATCGCGGAGCATTTCCCGCAGCTGGAAATCGAGTCGGTGCTGGGGCGCGGCGGGATGGGCGTGGTTTATCTGGCGAAGCAAAAAACGCTGGAGCGTCGCGTGGCTTTGAAGCTCCTCGCCCCGGAGCGCACGGAAGACCCGGTGTTCGCGGCGCGTTTCGCGACCGAGGCGCAGGCGCTGGCGCGGCTGCATCATCCGCACATCGTGACGGTGTATGATTTCGGGCGCGCGGGCGGCTACTATTACCTGCTGATGGAGTATGTCGACGGGCTGAATCTGCGGCAGGTCCAGGAGACGGGGCGGCTGGCGGCGGCGGAGGCGCTGGCGATCGTGCCTCAGATTTGCGAGGCGCTCCAATACGCGCACGAACAGGGCGTGGTGCATCGCGACATCAAGCCGGAGAACATCCTCATGGACCGGCAGGGACGGGTGAAAGTGGCCGACTTCGGGCTCGCGCGGCTGGCGGCTTCGGCCTCGGATGCGGAGGAAGCGGACGTGGTGATGGGGACGCCGGGCTACATGGCGCCGGAGCAGCGAA
>CAMLNJ010000252.1 GCA_946481225.1 uncultured Verrucomicrobiota bacterium
GCCTCGTGCTCGAGCTGGGCCAGATGGGTGAGGTTGTAGGAACTCATGTCGGAAGAAGGAAATTTTAACGCAGAGACGCAGAGGTGCGGAGAGGAAGAAAATTTAGAATCTCCGCGGCTCCGCGTTTTACGGTTTTGAAAACCGAATACGCGGGAGAACCGCGGCGTGGAGCGATGCGAGGCAGGCCTCGGGCGAGGCGGCCTCGGTGTCGATGACGAGCGTCGCGGCCTCGGCGGCGTCGGCGATGGGCGCGGGCTCCTCGAAGGCGGAGTCCTTGCCGGTGAACTGCCCCACCCCGCCGGCGGCGGCCTTGGCGTAGAGCCCCTTCGGATCGCGTTGCGCGCAGGTGGCGAAGCTCGCCTTCACGTAGACTTCAAAGAGGTCGGCCGGGCCGATGATGCCGCGGGCCAAAGCGCGCAAGGAGCGCAGCGGCGTGATGAACGAGCAGAGCGTGACGAGGCCGGCGTGGGCGTGGAGCTTGGCCACCTCGGCGATGCGGCGGATGTTTTCCGCGCGGTCGGCGTCGGAAAAACCAAGGCCGCGGTTGAGACCGGTGCGGATGTTGTCTCCGTCGAGAAGCTGCGTGACGAAACCCTCCGCATGGAGGCGCCGTTCCAAGGCGATGGCGAGGGTGCTCTTGCCGGAGCCGGAAAGGCCGTAGAGCCAGATCACCTGCCCGCGTTGCCCGAGGCGGGACTCCTTTTCGACGCGCGGCAGGACGCGGTCGAAGATCGGGTGGAGATTCGCGTCGGCGCTCATTTGTTGAGTAAGTTGGTCAACTCACCAAATATTAGCGGACGCGCAAGTTAATTCCCCCGACGAGCGGGGGATTAAAACCCGCAAGCTTGCAACGGGTTAACCCTAAACTCCTGACTGGACGGAACTAGTCCGGCTTCACTCGTGGAAACGCTGAGCCACGGGAATCTGCAGCTCTTCTTCCAACTCGCGGATGCGCTCCATCACGACAGGGGCCTGGGCCATGAGGTCCTCCTTCGGCAAGGTGGGATAAAGCTTCTTCAAAAAGTCGTAGGCTTCGGGCAAGCGGTTCAGGCGGCGCAGCAACTCGGCGTAGATGCGCGCGGCGTAGTAAGGCGCGTCGGGCTGCGTGGCGGCATCGAGGTAGTAGCGCGAAGCGGTCTCGACGTCCTTGAGGCGGTTAAGATGGATGTTGCCGATTTCGAGGATGAGAAGCGGCTCCTTCGGGTGAAAGCCGAGGGCCCCCTCGAGATACTTGATCCCGATGGCGGACTGCTCCTCGTCGAAGCGGCGTCTCACCGCGTCGGGGACGGCGTCCCAGCCCCCGGCTTTGTCGATGCGCCAGTTGGGCATGTCGTAGGAGATCATGCGGCTGCCGTTCAGCCAAAAATAGAGCGGGCGCGGATCGATGGCCGTGACGAGCTTGATCGAGGTCTGGGTGCCGGCGAGGTCGTTCGTCTCCCAGATCGAGTTGGTGCGGATCCAGAAAAGATCGGCCACGATGGCCCGAAAGCCGCCGAGGAGGCCGACGGTCACGCCTTGGCCGAGCGCGTCCTTGAGCGATTCAAGGCGCAGGGCGGGCTGCCGCGCCCGCACCTGCTCCCACGCGGGAGCCTCGAGCGGACGCAACACAAGACCCGCTCCGAGCAGGCCGAGCGCGACGACCAGACCGGTGCGGAGGGGGCGGAGGGCGGCGAGGTCAAATCTCACGGTTGCGGAAGCTGTAGACGGCGAGGCCGCCGATGGCGGCGATGTAGGCGAGTCCATAACCGGCGACGCGCAAGGCGACCTCGCCGGAGACTCCTCCACCCTGGCCGATTTCGTCGGCGAGGTTGAAGAGCTGGAAGTTCGGGAAAATCAGGCCCAAGACGCGGACGGCGCCCGAGAGCAGGGCGTTGTCGACATTGCTCCACTGGTCGCGGGCGAGGTATTGGAGATGGCAGATCACCAGCACGAAAAAGCCGGTGATGACGGTGAAGAGGTTCGTGTTCGAAAAACTGGCGATGAGCAGGACGATGGCGGCGAGCACGCCGAACTTCAGCCACTGGAGCAGGCCGACGATCAGGAGATCGCCGTAGGCGATGATGCGGCCGGCCGCGAAGTCGTCGGGCGCCGCGGCCATGAGCTGGCCCTCGCGATGCCAGAGCAGGGCCATCATCAGGCCGATCGTCAGAGCGCAGAAGACGCCGATCACGGCGAAGACACCGAGGAACTTGCCGAAGACGAACTCCGCGCGCCAAAGCGGTTTGGCCAAGAGCGTGAGCGCGGTGCGATTTTCGATCTCGGAGAAAAAGAGCTGCGCCGTGGTCGCGATGGTCAAGGCGGAGCCAAAGAACACGAGGGCGCCGAAGCCGAAGTCGGAGATGAACTTCAGCTCGGAGGAGCCGAAGTTGAACTCCCGGAAAAATAGGGCGCTCGCGAGAAGGCCGATGGCGAGCATCAGCAGGAAGAGAAACAGCTTTTGACGAACGGCCTCGAGGAAGGTGTTGCCGGCGATGATGCCAAGGCGGCCGAAGGAGAAGGGAACGGAGGCGACGGACATTGGAGCAGGGAGCTTGGAGCGGGGAGCTGGGGGCCAGAAGAGGGAGAAACGGTCGAGGAGCCGCGAGGGAGTCGGAGATGAAGGCGAAGGCGCGTCAGGGCTTCGCGTCGAGCGGCACCTCGTTGGAACCTACGCCGGCGGAAGGTCCGCCGGCGCGCCCGGGACGGGCGACCTTGCTGAGGAAAAGTTGATCGAGACGCGCGCGTGGCTGCTCGACGGAGGCAAGCGAGTGCCCGCGCTGGGCGAGCCAGGCTTTCAGCGCCTCCAATTCCGCGGGCGGGAGCGGATCGACGATCAAGGCTTGGCGGTCGCGCTGGCCCACGAGATCGTTGAGCGCGCCTTCGACGATGAGCTTGCCGCGGTCGAGAATCGCGACGCGGTCGCAGACGTCCTCGATCTGCGCAAGAAGGTGGGAGGTGATGAGCACCGTCTTGCCCTGCTGCTTGAGCTTGATGATTAGCTCGCACATCTCGGCCGAGCCGACGGGATCGACGCCCGCGGTGGGCTCGTCGAGCACGATGAGCTTAGGGTCGTGAACAAGCGCCTGGGCGAGGCCGATGCGTTGCAGCATACCCTTCGAATAGGTGCCGACGCGGCGGTCGGCGGCGCCGGAGAGCCCGACCCACGCGATCACCTCGTCCACGCGGGATTTGAGGCTGGCGGAGGGCACCCCGCAGACGCGGGCGTAAAAGCGGACCAGCTCACGACCGCTCAGGTAGCGATAGAAATACGGCGCCTCAGGCAGATAGCCGACATTGCGTCTCGCCTCCACGCGCCCGGACGGAACGCCGAAGACGCGCACGTCGCCGACCGTGGCCTCGAGCAGCCCGAGGATGATTTTGATCGTCGTGGATTTTCCCGACCCGTTCGGACCGAGCAGCCCGTAGACCTGGCCCTCCGCGACTTCGAGATTGAGCGAATCGACCGCGCGCAGCTTTACGCCGCGCAGGGTGACCGCGAAATCCTTGGTCAGGCCTTTGATTGAAATGGCGGGAACGGCTTGGCTCATCGGGGGGAAAAAGAGGGGGAGCAGACAGAACTGGATCGGAGAGAAGATACGGCAAAACCACGGAATGGATCACCGGATTCCGAAGCCTTGGAAAACAGGCGGACGCGTTTGTTGCACGCGTTCCGTCTTTCGCACGTAGCCATGCATTCGTTCGACCAAGGTGTTGAGAAAGTCATCCACCACGCGCGATGCCCCCTCGACCTCGAGCAAGACGCGACCGTCCGCCAGATTCTTCACGTAGCCCGCCACCTCGAACTCCTTCGCCACCTGAAGCGTCGAGTAGCGGAAGCCCACGCCTTGGACGTGGCCGGAAAAGTAAACCGTCGCGTGGAGCACGGGGTCATTCATGCGTGGGGCGGAAAGAGAATGGGAAGAACCAACGAATCTAAGCCGCTGACGGATTTCAACCTGTATCCCCACGATGAGTTCGCTCTCGCTACAAGCCTGCGAAAGGCGGGACCCGACCGCGCCCAAAGAATGGTTTTTCCCGTTGCGTTCGCCCCCCTCCGGAACAGGGTGTCGGCAAGGGTCGAACGACCCCCATCACCAATGGGCAACACCAATTCCGAAAACCCCTCCGACAACGATTGGGAGGATCGCGGGGAGCTCGTCTGGAATGAATTTGATTGGGAGCGCTACCTCCGTGAACAAGACGAGGTCGTTCTGCGTTATCTGGCTTTCTACGAACAACTCAAAGGCTCGCCGGAACGCTTGGACGAAGCCGCGCGCCTGATGGGTTGGGGTGTCGACGACTGGACCTCGGACAACGTCGGCGCGGACGAGGACGAAGACGAACGCGAGGACGACGAAGCCGAGGCGACCGAGGTCGACATGGGCGAGGAGGACGATCCCTACACGCTCCACAAAAACCCGATCCACGTCGCCACCCGAGCGCTCTTTTTCAGCCTCAAGCGCACATGGGAGCAGACCGCGGACGATCCGGCCAAAGTCCCGCAGAAACTCGCCCTCGCCCACTATGCCGCGCTCTCCCGCGCGGACGATCAGGCGATGCAGGCGATCTCCGCGCTGGACTTCGGCGACTACGCGATGGCGATCAGCCTCTTCAAACGGGCGCTGCGCGATCTCAATCTCACGCTCGCCACCCTCGCCCCGGAGGACTGCGCGCACAGCCGCGCGCTTGCCCGCTATCGCGAGAACGCCATGCCCCGCCTCTTCGACCTGCGCGAAGTCTGGCTGCGCGTGATGGGCGAATGCCGCGAAGAGCTCGCCCGGCCCGACGACGACTCCGACGAGGACGACGACGACTAACGTCGCGTTTCGCGCCCTTTTCTTTCCCGCCGCGCCCTCTTCGGAGGCGCGGCTTTTTTCGTCTCAAACCAAGGAGATCCAAAAGGCGCAAAAAAACCGCAACCTGCTCAGGTTGCGGAAAATGGTGGACCCTACAGAACTCGAATCTGTGACCTCTTCCATGTCAAGGAAGCGCTCTAACCAACTGAGCTAAGGGTCCAAAAATTTGGGAGGCGGAGTAAGGACACCCGCACACGCCCTCCGCAAGACAAAATCTTAAGAAATCGCCTAACTTTTTTCGGCGACGACATGCGCCATCAGAACCCGCTTGCCCCTCCTCGGCCCCGACGCTCACTCGCTCGCCGACGCCTCGCGCCCTCTTTTCACCGGCTCCCCCGCCCTCCCCTTCTCCCTCCATCTTCGCTCCCGCCATGCTTCAAACCCTGCGCATCCGCAACCTCGCCCTCCTCGAAGAAGTCGCGCTCG
>CAMLNJ010000253.1 GCA_946481225.1 uncultured Verrucomicrobiota bacterium
GCCGAGCTCGACTCCGCCTGCGGCCGCACCCGCGCCGCCGCCGCCAAACGCTAACCGCCTGGGAACGCCGAGCCCCGGCTCGGCCCTCCGCCAGATGCACACCCGCCCAGTGCTGTCCGGCCGGCGCCGAGGTGCTATACGACGTGCCGCGACCGGGCGTCGGCCTCGCCTTGATGCCGGAGGCTCGGAACAGTGAAGCGTGCGTCAGCGCGTGCTCGTGAATTTGTAGAGCACGACCCCATGGCCGGGGATGGTGAGCGGCAGGGACTGGCGGGCCGTATCCACCGTCGTCACGTCCATTTGCCGCCATAAATCGCGAGCTCGCTGACGCCCGCTCAGACCGAGCGGCGCAAAGGCGTCGTATTGTATAACCGTGGGGCGACGACCAAAGTTGCAGAAACCCACCGCGCGAGAGCCGTCCTCGAGCTCCTTCACATAGACTCGAATATCACCGATGACGTGCTTGCAAGTGGCCTGACGCCCCAAGGCATCCTGGTTGATCGCGATGACCTCGTCGTTGGTGAGAAGGCTGAGCGTGAAGTCGTCGAGTTTTTCCATGTCGCAGCCGATCAGCAGCGGCGCGGAAAAGAGGCTCCATAGGCTCATGTGGAGATATTGCTCGTCGGGAGTTAACCGGGTGGGATGGGGATTACCCCAGCCGACGTGACCAAGGATCAGCATGTCCGGGTCGTTCCAGTTTCCCGGGCCGGCGCGAGCGGCGGATTTGTCCTGCGCCAATGCAATATCCCGCATGCTATTCCACGTGTCGGTGATATCATGGGTCGTGCGCCAGCAGTTCCCGTTGACGGAAGCGCCCCAACTGGCGACGTCGGACATGCCGTATTGGCAAAGGCTATACACGATGTCGCGCGACTGCTCACGCAGCACGGTCCCCATCAGGCGATAGGGAGCGATCGCGGCCTCACGATCACGCTCGCCCCGGCCGAGGTTGAACGAAGGCGCTTTTTTCGGATCAAGTTTCTGGCCCGCGTCGACGGCGCCATAGCTGCACCAGTCGTATTTGAGGTAATCGATTCCCCATTTGGCGTAAGTCTCGGCATCCTGCCGCTCATAGCCATGACTGCCGGCGCAGCCTCCACAGGTCCAGGGACCGGGCGAGGAATAGATGCCGACCTTGAGACCGAGGTCGTGAATGTAGTCGACCAAACCCTTCATGTCCGGGAACCGATGGTTGGTCACGATGACGCCTCGCTCGTCGCGGAAATCGCCCTTGAGCGTGGGATCGCCGGAATCGCGGTGGTTTTGCCAGAAATCGTCGATGTTGACGTAGCTCCAACCGTGATTGACGAGACCGCTGCGCACCATGACGTCGGCGGCACGTCTTACCTTCTCGGCGGAAACCTCTTGGGCGAAACAGTTCCAACTGTTCCAGCCCATCGGCGGCGTGAGCGCGATCTGGTCGCCGCAAACGATACGAAACCGCTTGCTCGCCTTTCCCTTGGAGTTCTTCGCGCCCAAAGTCACCTCATAGGCGCCGGGCTTCATCACGCGGCCGGTGATGCGACCGCTAGCACCGTCGATTTTGAGCCCGCCGGGTAAACCATCGGCCGAGAATCGCATCGGACGATCTCCCGTGGCGGGCACGGTGTAGAGGAAGGGCGAACCGGGACGGACGCCAAAAATCGTCGGGCCATTGATTCGGGGGGTAGCCGGCGGAGGCGGTGTCAGGATGTAGGGTGTCACGACAGGCAAGCCGACCGTGGCGAGGCGTGCGGCCGCGGGCGCCATAAACCGGGCCTCGGCCCAGTCGGCATGGTCGAAGTCGATGCCATTTCCGCCGGCGGAAACCTGCAATTCGAGAAATTTCACCCCGGCGAGATCCACGTGACAGTCTCGAGCCGGATCTCCCGCTCGCATAACGCCGCTGCGCCAAAGCTCTCGGCTGTCGCCAATCACGATAAACTCAACGCTGGCTACGTGGCTCTTTACCTCATCATCGACGCCAACCTGCGCGGTAAAGTCATAGGCGCCTCCATCGAGCTGGATCAGCACCGAACTTTCGGCATGGGTGCCGACACCACGCCGGTAATCGCGCCCCGCGATCATGAGTCGCTTGCCATCGATGGACGCGTTTTTTCGGGCCGCTCCCCAGCCTTGGGTGACCTTGGAAAGATCCAATTCGTCGAGCCAGACAACACGCGCATCGGGGTGGTCGGCGGGGGCGGTGGGCGTTTGGGAACTCACGGACGGGGCTGCTCCCGTCGGGAAAATCTTTGATTCCGCCCCCTCGATTTTCGCCTCCGCCCAATCGGCGTGATCGTAAGCATCCCCGTCTCCGCCATCCGTGACCACCAACTCCAGGACTCGCACGCCTGCGAGCGATACGGCGCAGGGCTTGGCCGCGTCGCCCGCCCGCATCACGCCGCTTTTCCAAAGCTCTTGGCCGTCACCAAAGACGATAAATTCCGCGCTTCCCCGATTTTTTCCCACTTCATCATCTACGCCGGTAAACGCGGAAAACCGATCAGCGTCGCCTCCGAGATGGATACGCAACTTTCCCGTCGAATGAGTCCCGAAACCTCGCTCGAACTTGCGCCCTCCCACGGAGAGTCCATTGCCGCCGTTTGATAAATTCACGCCCGGCTTTCCCCAACCTTGGGCGGCGGTGCTCAAGTCCAACTCATCCAGCCAAACGGTGGCGGCAAAGAGGCGCGCAATCAGGGAGACAAACAAAAGGGGATATATTCCTAATTTCTTATTCATAGGTGGCTCACGTTTTGCACCAGACGAATGGTCAAAACGCGCCGGTCTATACGCCAACTATTTCTCGCGAGGGCCGGGCAAAAGCGGACCGGGGCCGAACGGCGCCAGGGCCGGGCGGCTTTCCGGCCATTTCGGTCGCCAATATTTGGATACACACATGACGCGCCTTGGCCTGGTCATGAATGGGTGGACCTTACGACCGGGCCGAACGCGGAGCCGAAGACGTCATGCTTGATTTTTGACAAAACGCCCATGGCGAGCCAACTCGCCGAGTTGGGCTGCGTCTTGTAAATAGACCGGAGCAGCGTGAGCGAGAAAGGGCGCTCGGCCAAGGCGACCGAGGCGGAGGCGCACCGGAAGTCCGTGCCGCCGAGGCTCGGGCCGGGCCAATTTCACGAACGCATACGGACGAGGCACGCAAACCCGCCTCGGTCGCCGCTTCCCGGGACCGGCATAAGTCCCCTCCTCGTCCCCGCTACCCGCCTCAGCCCCGCTCCTGCTCCAGCACCTTCGGCCCTATCCTCCTCCGTGCCATGCCCGCGCCATCTCCCGCCCGCCGACCCATTCGCGTCCTCGTTCTCGGGGGCGGTTTCGCCGGATTGGAGTTCTGCAAGCGCCTGCGGGCCCCGCGCACCGAGATCACCCTCGTCGACCGCCAGAACCACCATCTCTTTCAACCCCTCCTCTACCAGGTCGCCGTCGCCGGGCTCTCCGCGCCCGACATCGCCCAGCCCATCCGCTCCATCTTCCGCGACCGCGACGACATCCGCGTTCGCCTCGGCACCGTCGTCCGCGTCGATCTCGCCTCGCGCCGCGTCCACCTCGCCGACCGGGCCGCGCTCGACTACGACTACCTCGTCCTCGCCCTCGGCGGCGCCACCGGCTACTTCGGCCACGACGAATGGGCGCGCCACGCCCCCGGCCTCAAAACCCTCGACGACGCGCTCCTCGTCCGCCGCCGGCTTCTCCTCGCCTTCGAGCGCGCCGAAAACGAGCCCGACCCGTCGCGCGTGCGCGAACTCCTCACCATCGTCGTCGTCGGCGCCGGCCCCACCGGCGTCGAGCTCGCCGGCGCCATCGCCGAGCTCGCAAAAACCATCCTCCGCCGCGATTTCAACCACATCGACCCCGCCCGCGCCCGCGTGATCCTCGTCGAGGGCGGCCCGCGCGTGCTCCCCTCATTCCCGCCCGATCTCTCCGAAAAAGCCCGCCGCCAGCTCCAGCGCCTCGGTGTCGAGGTGCGCCTCGACACCCTGGTCTCCGCCATCCGCGAAAACGAAATCGTCTTCGCCCCGCCCCGCTCCCCCCCGGACTCCGAATCCTCGGATCTCGGTTCTTCGCCCCCATCCCTCCAGCTCGCGCTCCGCGCGGGCGTCATCCTCTGGGCCGCCGGCGTCGCCGCCTCGCCCCTCGCCCGGGATCTCGGCGTCCCCATCGACCGCGCCGGCCGGATCAAGGTCCGGCCCGACCTCAGCCTGCCCGGCCACCCGGAGGTCTTCGCCCTCGGCGACCTCGCCGCCGTCGCCCGCCCCGACGGCCGCCCGCCCGTCCCCGGAGTCGCCCCCGCCGCCATGCAGATGGGCCGCCACGCCGCCTACCTCGTCTCCGCGGAGATCCGCGAGCACCGCCGACCCGGCGACGGCGGCCGCCTCTCCTTCGCCTACCGCGACAAAGGCGACCTCGCCACCATCGGCCGCGCCGCCGGCGTCGCCCGCATCGGCCGCCTCAAGTTCTCCGGCCCGCTCGCCTGGCTGGCGTGGCTCCTCGTCCACCTCGTCTTCCTCGTCGGCTTCCGCAACCGCCTCTCCGTCCTCCTCTCCTGGGCGTATTCATATCTATCATACAAAAGCGGCGCGCGCATCGTCACCGGTCTCGACCGTTCCCCATGAAATCCGCGCCCGGCGCCGGTCGTCATTCCGCGCCCACCGGGCGCCGCCCGTCTCCAGGCCCGGGAGCCCCCGCAGGGACCCATCGGTGATTCGACCGGGGGCAAGTTCGGGGACCCTCGGCCCTCCCGCCCATTGCCCCGCGACGCCGCCCCGCAAAAGCATTAATCCGCGCCCCTTCCGGGGCTTGGCAAACAACCATCAACCCTCCGCAAACCATGAAACAGACCCTGCAAACCCTGCTCCGTGTCGCGCTCTTCGCCGCCCCCCTCGGCCTCGTCGCCCAAACCACGACGACGACCGCGACCCCGACACGCGTCTACTCCAGCGACCCCGCCGACTGGGGCCCGCACGCCGGCGACATGGAGTTCACCCTCAGCGGCACCGGCACCGCGAACAAGGACCTCGACAACTCCAACGGCGGCGTCGGCGCCTCCGTCGGCTGGTATCTCAACGATACCCTCGAGGCCGTCATCCGCCAGAGCATCACCTACGTCAACTCCGACGTCGGCAGCGATTCCTGGTCCGGCACCACCCGCGGCGCCCTCGACCTTCACATCATCCCCCGCGGCGCCATCCGCCCCTTCATCGGCGTCAACTTCGGCGGCGTCTACGGCGACGACACCAACGAGACCTGGCT
>CAMLNJ010000254.1 GCA_946481225.1 uncultured Verrucomicrobiota bacterium
GCGACTTCACCGGTTGGCGCCGACTCTATGTGAACTTCGACTCCTGGTCGCTGTTCTCCGGGGCGATCGGCTTTCAGGAGATCGCGCTCGACGGCTTTTACGCGCGCGTGGCCAAGACCAAGGGCGGCGCGCTCAACTTCGACGACATCATCGCCAAGGTCACCGCGCCCGATTCCTCCGCGCCGCCGCCCGAGCCGAAGGACCCGAACGCGAAGCCGTCGGTGCTCGCGATCGGCAAGCTCGCGGTCGCCGACGCGCAGATCTCGTTCACCGACTCCAGCCTGGACCGTCCCTTCTCCACTCTCGCGGGGCCGCTGACCTTCACGCTCGAGAAATTCCGCACCGTCGGCGATCCGAGCTCGCCCTACCTGTTCCAGGCCCTGACCGCCGCCGGCGAGCGCTTCGCGTGGAAGGGGACCGTCTCCGCCGATCCGCTCAAATCGGAGGGCGAGCTCGTGCTCTCCGGCATCGATATCGCCCGGCTCTCGCCCTATTACCACCAGCTCGTCGAGGGCGAACTGCGTTCGGCCTTCGTCGATGTTTCGGGCAAATACAGCATCGAGCTGAAGGGAGCGGCGCCCGCGCTCGCCTTCACCGACGGCGCCTTCACGTTGCGTGACGTCCGTTTTGGCGCGCCCGGCGTCGCCGAGGACGCCTTCGCGCTCAAGCGTCTGGCCGTCACCGGCATCGCCGCCGATTCCGTCGCGCTCAAGGCCGCCATCGCCAAGGTCGCGGTCGAGGGAGTGCGGGTGAAAGCGGTTCGCGACGCGCAGGGGGTCGTCGATCTGCTTCGTCTCGCCGCGCTCAAAGCGCCGGAGAAGCCCGCCGTCGCCGCTTCCTCCGTCTCGCCCGCGGCGAGCGCGGGTCCTGCAGCCTCGTCGCCGGCGAAGCCCCCCGTCCTCACGCTCGGCGAACTTTCCGTCTCCGACGTGCAGGTCGAGGTGGCGGACCTGACGACTCCGCGCCGCGCCGAGCATCGGATCGAGGATATCAAACTCGTGTTGCGCGACCTCGACTCCGCCGACCTCGCCAAGGCGCTGCCGCTCACCTTGGAGGTGAAGCTACCGCAGGAGGGGCGTGTCGCGCTCGAGGGCACGGTGGCCGCCCGGCCGCTCGCCGCCGAACTGGACGTCGTGCTGGACCGCGTTCCCTTCGCCAACGCCAGTCCCTACGTGGAGCCATTTCTCAACATCCGTCTCGCCGGCGGGGCGATCCGCACGAAGGGCCGCGCGACGCTGCGCGACGGCGCGGTCGCCTTCACGGGCGACTTCGGCATCGCGGGTTTCCATGCGGTCGACGGAAAGCTCGCGCAGGATTTCCTGAAGTGGACGGACTTCTCCGTCACCGGCATCAAGGCCGGCACGGCGCCGCTCGCCTTCCACGCGGACGAGATCCGTTTTGTGGAGCCCGGCGCGACCCTGCGCGTCGAGGCCGACGGCACGTTGAGCATCGACCAGGTGGTCGCGGACTCGGCCAAGGCCGCGACGTCGAAACCGGAAGCAAAAGAGCCCGCGTCGGGGACTGTTTCCCTGCCCGCAGCGCAGGGATCGAAGCCCGAGGCCTCGGCGCCGCCGTTCGCGGCGTCGGTCGGCATCTTCGCCTTTGATCGCGCCGCATTCCGTTTTGAGGACCGTTCGGTCAAACCCGCGGCGCGCGGCGGCATCAGCGACTTCACCGGAACGATCACCGGCCTCAGCTCCGAGGCGCTCGGCCGCGCCGACGTCGATATCCGCGGCAAGGTCGATGGCGTCGCGCCGGTGGCCATCACCGGAAAACTCAACCCGCTCGGCTCGCCGGCCTTTGTCGACCTCAAGGTGGAATTCAAGGGCGTCGACCTGCAGCCCGGCGCCGGCCCCTACATCGGCAAGTTCGCCGGCCGCGAACTCGAGCGCGGCAACCTTAGCGTGGCGATCGACGCCAAGCTCAAGGACCGCAAGCTCGACACGAGCAACGTCGTGACGCTGGACCAGTTTTTCCTCGGCTCGAAGACGAACAGTCCCGAGGCCACCCGCCTGCCGGTGGGCCTCGCGCTCGCTCTCCTGCGCGACACCGAGGGCAAGATCGTGGTCGATTTGCCGGTGAGGGGCAGCCTGGACGATCCGAACTTCAAGATCGGCCGCGTGGTCGTCCGGGTTGTCACGAACATCCTGACCAAGGCCGCGACCTCGCCCTTCTCGCTCCTCGGCGCGGCCTTCGGCGGCGGAGGCGACGAGCTGGGCTGGCAGGATTTTTCCGCGGGTGTCGCGACGATCGACGAGGCCGGCGTGAAGAAACTGGAAACCGTCGCCAAAGCGCTCAACGCACGCCCGGCGCTCAGCGTCGACATTGTCGGCTCCTACGATCCCGTCGCGGACCTCGACGCGCAGCGCCGCGCCAAGCTCGAGCAGCAGGTGCGCGCGACGGCCTGGGAGGTCCGCCGCCAAGTCGATCCGAACACGCCCCCGCCCGAGCAGCTTGAGATCACGCCCGAACTCCGGGCGGGCATGCTGGCCAGGCTTTACACCGAGGCTTTTCCGCCGGAGCCCGGCGAGGAGGCGCCGATCTTCATGGCGGGCGACAAGGCCATCGCTCTTCCGCGGGTGGACACATCTGTCATTCCGCCTCCGGCGCAGACGCCGGCGCCTGCGGAAAAGTCGGAGCGTGAGCGGGAGCGCCTGCGCGTCGGGCGCCTGCCGAGATTCGGCGCGGCGACGAAGTCGATGGCGCCGCGCCAAGGCTCCGCCGCCATGGCCACCGAGCAAGCCGCGGAGCGAAGCGAGGAGGCGGCGGCTCAAAACGCCCCGGTCGTCACGCTGGCGGAGATGGAGTCGAAGCTCGCGGCGGAGATCGAAATTCCCGAGGCGGAGTTGCAGGCCTTGGGCGAAGCGCGCGCGGCGGCGATTCGCGCGTGGCTGATCGGGACCGGAAAGGTCTCGGCCGACCGCGTTTTCATGAGCCCGGTCGCGGCCAAGGGCACGCGCGCGAGTCTGAACCTCAAGTAGTCCGGCTCAGGTTGTGCAGCCGCGCCCGTCCTCGGGCGCGAGCGGGCACAGATCCCGCGGCGGACGTGGCTACACGTCCCGCGGGGCGTCGCCGCTCAGGCGGCCGCCGCGCGGCGAAGTCGCATGCGGTAACGCAGGTGGAGGACGAGCTGGCGCGCGAAAGGCGCGAGGCCCGCGAGAAGCAGGATCGCCCCGAGCGCGCCCGGCAGGCCCGCGGCGGGGACTTGCGGCCTTTCCAACACGACCGATTCCGGCGCCGCCGGATCAAACCACGCGGGCACGCGCGCGCCGGGGCGGAAACGCTCCGCGTAGGCGTAGGCGGCGTCGCGCGACAGATCCGGCTCGAGCGCGACACGCGAGCCTTCGCGCTCGCGCGGGCCGGCGCGGTAGCGGTAGGCGAGCTCGAGATGGTAGTCGCCGCCGCGCGCGCGGAGCTTGGCGGTGGCGATGGTGGCGCTGGTCTCGATCCAGCCGCGCGTCGCCTCGGCCCGGGCCGTGCGGCGTTCGCCGACGAAGACGCAGACGACGCCTGCAAGCGCCAAGGCGAGGCCGATTGTGCGAAGGCCCGGGGAAAGCGCGGACGGAGGCGCGGGAGGTTTGGCGGCGACGGGACGCGGCGGAGTTTGATAGAGCGTCGCAGGATCGAAGGTGTAGTCGGGCGCCAGCGGAGCAGGCACGTAATCTTCGTGGGACATGGCTCGAGCATGCCGCGCGCGGCGGTGGCGGAGAAGCCGCGACCGAGACAAAAGCTGGTGAAAATCCCGGGCGCTCGGCCGGGGATTTTCACCATCAGTTATCAACCCGGAGCACGTAGACGACGCCTTTTTCGCTGCCGACGGCGAGGAAGCGGTCGTCGGGGGACCACGCGAGTTTCGTCGCGGGCGCGGGCATTTTCACCGTGGCGCGCAGGGGTTGGGCGCGCTCGGGACTCCAGAGCTGGAGCGCGCCGTCGCGGCTGGCGGAGGCGAGCAGGCCGTGACGATGCTGGAAGGCGACGGCGACGAGCGGGGCGTCGTGCGGCAGCATCGCGGGCTCGCGTCCTTCGGGGCCGGCGCCGGAGCAATCCCAGACGCACACGTCCTGGCCGCCGGTGGTGGCGAGCCGCGTGCCGGTGACGTCGAAGCTGATCTGGCGCACCTTCGTCTCGTAGCCGCTCATGTGAAATTCCTGGTCCTCCTCGGGCAGCCAGAGATGCACGCTCGGGTCGACGTTGCCGGAGACGAGCCAGCGGCCGTCGGGCGGCGACCAGGCGAGGGTGTTGATCCCGTTGGCGTAGACGTATTCGCGCTGGGCGTGAAAATCGTCCGCATCCCAGAGGCAGACGCCGCCGAACCACGCCGCGGCGAGCGCGCCGCCCTGCGGATGCCAGGCGAGGGCCGAGAGGGTTTTGGGCGCGGGTTTGAAGCGGTGGGAGACGGAGGCGTCGGGGTTGAGGAAAACAAGATCGCGCCCGGCGGCGGCGGCCAAGAGCAAGGAGCCGGGAGCAGGGAGCGAGGCGCCGGAGTCCGGGACCTGGGACGGAGGTGCCGGGCGCCAGGCGAGGTGCTCGACCCAGGCGGAGCCGAGCTTGGCGGTGGCGAGGTGCTGGCCGGCGGCGGCGTCCCAGAACTTTACGGCGCCGTCTTGTCCGCCGGAGGCGAGGAGGGCGGCGGAACCGGCGGCGGGCGCGAAGGCGAGGCAGTTGGAGCCGTCGTCGTGGCCGGGTAGTTCGCGGCGGTTTTCGCCTGTCGGGCCGGCGAAGAGGTGAAGCGGGCCGGCCTGCGAGGCGGCGGCGAGAAGCGCGCCGTCGCGCGACCAGGCGAGGTCGATGACGAAGTCGTCGAGTTGGGCGGCCCAGGTTTTGTTCAGCTGCATATGGCGGCGCAGCGTGCGAGCGGAGGCGGGGCGGGCAAGCCGGGGGTGTGTTTCGGAAATAAATCAGCCCGTCGCCAAGGCCCTGCCGGGAAGCCGGAAATCCAGCTGGGCCGGCGTTGCGAAAGGCGGCATGGGCCCTCGGCCCACCTCCGCCGTTCGCGCCTTGGCCGAGCTACTATTTCCCGCTTCCGCCGGACCGATCTATTTACGAAACACACCCCAAACCGTGTCGGTCTTGTCAGCGGGCGGAGGTGGCGCAAGGTAAGGGCGAGAATGAAACTGAGCCTGCAAACGCTACGGGCGCTGCAATACGCGGAGGGCTACCTTGCGCTGGGCATGAAGCGCGACGCGGCGGAGGCGCTGGATGCGATCGCGCCGGGCGAGGAGGACGTGTTGCCGGCGCTGGCGATGC